>JBPEXP010000413.1:0-12690 GCA_052031475.1 Flavobacteriaceae bacterium
TGGCCGCTGCTACGGGCCGTGCTTTCAGCAGCCTCCGCTGGAACTACAAACCCATTGTACTGCTACTCCTCATTTTATTGCCCATAGAAGCATATAAAGAATACTATGAAGTAGTGAAACACAGATTGGAGCGTGCCTCATTTCAGAACGGAGAAGGATTTTACGTGCCTAACTATGTGAAAGAGCATCAACTCCCTACTGAGAATATCCTATTTCTTGAATACCACATCGGTTATTGGTTGCTGGACAAGCTGCCGCCAACCAAAGCAGCTACCCATCCAACCAATCTGGTTCGCGATGAGACCTTCCAATTCTTTAACAATCCCCGTTCCTCTTCCATGGAAGAAATAAAATATATTATGGAAGAGTTGAAACCCGAAATTGTCATTACCAGGGAAAGATGGCATGTGTTTGATAAAAAGGAAGAAGAGGCCAATGAATACGTCCGTAATTACCTGGAAGATCATTACCTGTTAAAGGAGCAGATAGACCAGGCCGAAATTCACCAGAGACTAGAGTGAATGTAAAGCCAGACTGAATCTTTTGGCATAGGCCTTCACCCGTTCCTTATCGAAAAAATCCTCTTCGTTGATCCGTCCCAGTACATGAACCCCGGTCATCTTGGCAATAATAGATTCTGTAGCCGCATTTTCATTACCGTTAAAAATTACGGAGACGTCAAATCCTTTGTCCTGCAGTAATCCGATAGTCAACAGGGAATGATTGATGCTCCCCAGATAATGTCTGGAAACCACTATTACTTTATACGCGGGATCAATCAGGTCTAAAATGGTATTTGAATCGTTCAGTGGCACCAGAATACCCCCGGCGCCTTCAATGACCAGGTGGTTGTCTGTATGGGGAATCCGGATATTGGCCAGATCGATGGATTTATCTTCGAGAGATGCTGCGGCATGCGGACTCATTGCGTGCTTTAGGGCATAGCTATTGGGATGTATAAAGGATTTTTGATTGCTGATCAACTCGGCGATCTTGTGGCTGTCTGAATTCTCCAGGTCCCCGGCCTGGACAGGTTTCCAATAATCGGCCTGAAGCGCTTCAACAACAATGGCCGAAGCAATTGTTTTCCCTACTTCTGTAGAAATACCGGTAATGAAGATTCTTTTCATCGAGCTGCAGGTTTGGTGATCATTTCACAATTCGTACAGCGATATTTCTTAGGTTCCAAAAAAGGAAAAAGTTTGTAGAGCAATCCTTTCCTGCTATAGTACACTTCAGATCTGGCCACTTTACAGTTAGGACATACAATGGGGTTTCCAGAGTCGTCTACGGCATAGGGCCGAATACGATCATAGATTTTCAGGGCTTTGTCCTTATCCCTGGTATATACCTGTAGTTTAACCCCTCCAATGGCAGAGCTGATGAGCGGATCGGTATTAAGGGTATTTTCGTCCCTGAGGAATACCGGGATACCTTCCGATTCAAGCTTTGATTTGATCACCTGAACATCCGCCACATATTCAAAGGCCCCCAATGTATAGAATTCCTGCTTCATTCTGCTTTCATATTCTTGGCTAAAATAGCAAGTGAGCCCTCAATTTCCGCTTCACTGTTAAAACTGTGAAGGCAAAAACGCAATCTCTCCATCCCTTTGGCTACCGTTGGAGAAAGGATAGGCCTCACATCGTAACCACTCTGGCGTAGGATGTCTGAAATCTCCTTTACACGCTTGTTACCCGGGATGATACACGACTGAATAGCCGAACTGCTTTTCACAAAGTGTTCGCTCAGTCCGAATTCCTCCATTTTTTCTACAAAATAGGTCAGTCTGCTCAATAGGGTGATTCTCGCATTCCTTCCCTCTTTGCCATTTAACCTTTTGTAGCCAACGATCACGGAGGCGAGAGCGTGTGGTGGCAGGGCTGTAGTATAGATAAAACTTCGGGCAAAATTCAGCAGATATTCCTTCAGTACCTCATCGCACAATACGGCAGCACCATGGGCCCCCAGTGCCTTTCCAAAAGTGACTATCCTTGCGAACCACTGCTTGTCCCACTGAGGGACATCCATCAATCCACCTCCCTTATCTCCAAAAATGCCAAAGGCGTGGGCCTCATCAACAACCAGAAGACACTTTTCATTTTTGCACAGGCGTATGAGCCCTTCTATATCCGGAGTATCCCCATCCATAGAAAAAATAGATTCTGTAACAATATAAACGCTGCCGTTCACAGCTCCGGTCTTTTCGCGCTGTCTTGTGAGCAGCACCAAAAGGTCTTCCAGATTATTGTGTTTGAACTTATATGCCCTGGATGCAGACATATTGATCCCATCGCGAATACTGGCGTGCACCAGTTCATCGTAGAGAATAAGATCGTTCTTTTGCGGAACTGACGAAAAAAAACCGAGGTTGGCGTCATATCCCGAGTTAAAGATCAAAGCAGCAGGGCATCTGTGGTGCTCTGCGATTAACTCCTCAGCTATTTGATACAAGCTGTGATTGCCGGTGAGCATCCTGGAGCCGGTAGAACCACTCCTGACTATTTTTTTTTGCCGCATGAATTTTTCTACGTCCAGAAACAAATCGTCAGAAGAAGCAAATCCCAAATAATCATTGGATGCAAAGTCTATGAGTCCCTCATTAGAACGGAGCATGCGCAATGCATTTTCTTCCCTTCTCTTTTGTAGTTTTTCCTTTAGTTTTTGCGGCAATTCTCGCATGGAACAAATGTAGCATTTCCATGTTTTATATAGTATCTTCAGTAGTTTAAAGGCGGATAATAATTGGGAGAAATTCAGTTTAAAAGGTGCAGCAATAGCGAAGAATTAACACAGATCCTCAATATACAGCGCAGGAACCTTCCTGCCAGCCTCAGTGATGAAGAAAAGGATAATGAAGGATTTGTCACGGTATCTCATAACCAGGAGCTGTTAAGCAGCATGAATGAAACATGTGCGCATATCATTGCTAAATCCGGTAATGATGTAGTGGGTTATGCGCTTTGTATGCATCCTGATTTTGCTGACAGAATCCCGGTATTGCGCCCGATGTTCAGAAAAATTGAAAAGTTAACAGATTGGGATGGCAACTATATAGTTATGGGTCAGGTCTGTATTGATAAGCCGTACAGGAAAAAAGGAATTTTCCGTGGACTATACGAGTTTATGAGCCTGGAATTAAAAAGTAACTACAGCTGTATTATTACGGAGGTAGACTCCAGGAACCAGCGCTCACTACACGCCCATTACAGTTTGGGATTCAAGGATTTACAGGTATATCGTTCAGGAAATCGCCTCTGGCATATCATCCGGTGGCAGATCTAGCACCTAATCTGCCAGGACAATGACACGGTTGTCTTTCATTTCCACTGTACCGCTCGAAATGGACAAGGTGGTCTTACCTTTGTCGTCCGTCTGGAAATGGCCTTCGTATTCTTCCTCGATAGTGATCTTGCCTTCAATCTTAACTACTCCTTCCTGCAATAATGATACAATGGGAGCGTGATCATTGAGCATTTGGAATTCGCCGTTGATACCGGGTACGGTAACAGAATCTACTTCTCCTGCATAAAGCGTTGCCTCTGGTGATACGATCTCTAAATACATACAGTAATGATTCAGCAGTTAATTAACCGACTGGCGACAGATTACGCCTCTGCCAGCATTTTTTCTCCAGCTTCAATGGCTTCTTCGATAGTTCCTTTGAGGTTGAAAGCAGATTCAGGAAGGTGATCCAGCTCACCGTCCATAATCATGTTAAATCCTTTAATGGTATCCTTGATATCTACGAAAACTCCGGGAATTCCAGTAAACTGTTCTGCTACATGGAAGGGCTGGGAAAGGAATCTCTGTACCCTCCTCGCTCTACCAACGGCCAGTTTGTCTTCCTCTGAAAGTTCTTCCATACCAAGAATGGCAATGATATCCTGCAGTTCTTTGTAGCGTTGCAGCAGCTCGATTACCCTTTGGGCACAACCGTAGTGTTCCTTACCGAGTATCTCGGGAGTCAGGATTCTTGAAGTAGAATCAAGTGGATCCACGGCCGGATAAATACCCAGCTCGGCGATCTTCCTGGAGAGTACGGTTGTAGCATCCAGGTGAGCAAATGTTGTTGCTGGTGCCGGGTCTGTTAAGTCGTCCGCAGGTACGTAAACAGCCTGTACCGATGTAATGGAACCTCGTTTTGTGGATGTGATCCGCTCCTGCATGGCACCCATTTCTGTAGCCAATGTGGGCTGGTATCCCACAGCTGAAGGCATCCGACCTAAAAGAGCCGAAACTTCAGAACCTGCCTGTGTAAATCGGAAGATGTTATCAATGAAGAAAAGAACGTCTTTTCCCTGGCCATCGCCTGCACCATCGCGGAAATACTCAGCAATAGTTAAGCCTGAAAGAGCCACACGGGCCCTGGCTCCGGGAGGTTCGTTCATCTGACCGAAGACAAAGGTCGCCTTGGATTCTTTCATGGCTTTCTTGTCTACCTTGCTCAAATCCCAACCACCTGCTTCCATAGAATGAAGAAAGTCGTCACCGTATTTAATAATTCCGGATTCCAGCATTTCCCTCAGCAGGTCATTCCCTTCACGGGTACGCTCTCCTACACCGGCAAATACGGAAAGACCTCCGTGGCCTTTTGCAATATTGTTGATCAGTTCCTGGATCAGTACGGTTTTACCAACACCGGCTCCTCCAAATAGTCCGATCTTACCCCCTTTAGCATAGGGTTCAATGAGGTCAATAACTTTGATCCCGGTAAACAGTACCTCTGTAGAGGTTGAAAGCTCTTCAAATTTTGGCGCCTCGCGGTGAATAGGCAGTCCGTTCTTACCTTCCTTGGGCAGGTTGCCCAAGCCGTCTATGGCATCCCCCACTACATTAAAAAGTCTTCCAAAGATGTCTGCCCCTACCGGCATCTGGATGGCATTACCGGTAGCCACTACCTTGGTCCCTCTGCTCAAACCATCTGTTGAGTCCATGGAGATAGACCTTACTGTATTCTCGCCAATATGGGCCTGAACCTCGAGTACCAGCACAGAACCATCTTCGCGATCAATTTCCAGGGAGTCGTAAATTTTAGGCAATTCGATTCCGGAGTCAAATTCCACGTCGATTACCGGTCCGATTACCTGAGCAACTTTACCTGTAACTTTAGCCATTTTTGAAGTATTTATTTAATGAGGGTTTTAGCAACTTTAAACAAGGCTTCCTGTCTGTTTCCGCCCTTGTTTTTTCCGGCTGCAAAGATATGTGATAACATTGGAAAAAGGAACCCAAAAACAGGTTTTTTTGCGCATAAAAAAAGCACCGTCGAGACGGTGCTTAGTTAGATAAAAACTTGTGAGTTTAAGGGTTATACGACCAGCCTACATAGAATATAGAACCTACAGCACCGGTACCGATAGCTGAAAAATATTCCTCACCTAATAGGTTTGATCCACCGGCCTTTATGGTAGACTTCCATTCAGGGATCGAGTAGTTGACCTGGGCATCCAGTACCGTGTAGGCATCAATGAATCCATCGCCAAATGTTGCCTGCCAGAAATAGCTGTCGCTCCACCTGTAATTGATATTAAATCCAAAATTCTCAAACAGGGCAGTATTTCCAAAGGAAGCCTTCACTTTGTGATTCGGTGTATTGAAGTTAGTCCTGAAGTCAGGGAAAGCCGCCTGGTTAAATTCCAGATCCGCATAGGTATAGCTTGCACCTATATTGAAATTTCCAAAAATCCTGGCATCCACTCCGGCGGTAATTCCGTAGGATTCAATATCAGCCTGGGAATTCGTATACGTCTGATAAGCAAAGAAGTCTCCGTTTTGCAAGGCCGCCAGCGAAAGAGAATTATCCCCGGCCTGACCGTAGAATGGCACTACCACCGTAGTATTGGATATAAAATTCTTGTATTTATTGTAATAACCGCTGATGTCTATAGCTACTCTTCCTATTTGAGCCCTGTATCCGGCTTCATAGGCAGTAATCTCTTCGGGTTCTACAATGGGGGTTATTACTGCTTCCGGAGCGCCGGCGTTCACCGAGGCCAGAGAGAACGCATTCTCGTACGCTGCTCTACCTACTATGGTAACTTCATCATCGCCTACGATGGCCTGTCCTGATGCACTGACCGGGAAGACCCTAACATCCCTGTCCAGGTTGTCAGGTGCTGATCCCACAAGAATTGCACGGCCTGCATTCAAACCGATAAACAGGTCCTGGGTAGTAGGATTGCGGAATCCCTGCTGCACGGAAACCCTGAAATTCATGTTGCGCTCAGCGCCAAATTCATAGAGCAAAGACACTCTGGGTGAAACAAAACCGTCAAAGAATTCATTCTTATCGTAGCGCAGCGATCCGGTAAACTTAAAGTGGTCTTCCCAGAATTTCTTCTGAATTTGAAGATAGGCTCCGTATTCATTGTATTTAATAGGTCCGTCTATATCCGTAAAGATGGTTCCGCTTGAATTCAGTTCGTATTCCCTGAAAGAACCACCCACCTGCAGATCGAATATTTCACTCATCAGGTGGCTGAAGTTGTAGTTGTAATCGATATGGCGGAATTTGGTCTCATCGATGAATTTGGATCCTGTAGTGAGGTCGCCATCTGAAGTAACTGCGTTAAAGGCATTGATAAAATCCTGGGATCCGGGCTGAAAGCGTCCGGTATCTGCCGCTGCTCTGGCCGCAGCATGGGCCTGGTCTTCGGATAGCATGACACCGGTCCCTATTCCTAGTCTGGCCCCGATATAGGTGGTGGCATAATCCGTAAACCACTGGGTGTCTGATTTCCAGCGGCGGTTGATATTAATTGCCGTAAATCGGGTATCGTAAGAGTCGCCTGCATCCTCCGAAGTGATATATCCGCGTACGAAAAAGTTGTTATTTCGGAATTCTATCTTGTGCTGTTGCAGCGTAAAATCTTTTACCGAGTAGCGGTTGGCTCCCTGATAAATAGTATTTCCAGTACCGAGACGGCCGTTGTAGATGATCTCGAAGTCATTACCCCATGGTCTGTAATACACGGAAAAATCAGTCTTTAAGCTTTCTGCGTCATAATCTACCAGATCACCTTCCTGGTAGCCGGTTCTCGTAACAAATGCCGAACCAACCGTTCCTGAGGGAAGGCCTGCCGCTGCGTCAAAGTTCAGCAGTGTTCCCACCTCATCGCCGTAGACGTTAAGTCCGTCATAGGCCGGATCTTCACGTGTTCGACCCGGGTTTAACAGGTCTTCCTGGCTGTTGGCGTGCCAGTCTTCACCTCTCAGGTAGGACAAATTGGCTTTGATGGCTATTTTGTCGCTAAATGCATGAGCAAATCGCACGCCCACGTCGTAGTAGGCATTATCCCCTCCTGCTTCCTGGCCTGTGAGACCGGTTTTTGCATAGGCGCTCACCCCCTGAAAATCAAAAGGATTCTTGCTGCGCATAAAGAGTATCCCGTTAAATGCACCGGCTCCGTAAAGAGCGGATGAGGCTCCGGGCAGGATCTCCACACTTTGTACCTCCAGTTCAGACATTCCCACCAGGTTACCTAAGACGAAGTTCAGCCCGGGGGCGGAGTTATCCATTCCGTCTACCAACTGCAGAAATCGTGTATTCGCAAAAGTTGCAAAGCCACGGGTATTTATTGATTGGAAGGTAAGACTGTTGGTATTGATGTCTACTCCCTTGAGATTCTGAAGTCCGCCGTAAAAAGATTCAGCAGTTGTATTCTTGATTTCCCTCAATCCAAATCTCTCCACGGATACGGGCGATTCAAATACCCGTTCCGGTGTCCTTGAAGCTCCGATGACCACCTCATCAAGGCCGGTAGCCGTATAGTCTAACTGGATATCAAAACTGTCTGTAGCCGAGGTTACTTCCAGAGATTTTGTCCCATATCCCGTATAAGATACCGTAATGTTAAAAGGAGGTTGCTGAGAAGTTTCCAGTGTATAATTACCATCAAAATCTGCTACGGTTCCCGTAGTGGTTCCTTCAATCAAAATTGAGGCTCCTACCAGTGGTTCGCCAGTCTCTGCATCTACCACTTTTCCGCTGATTGTGGTCTGGGAATAGGCAACCATGCTAAAGAGCAGCATCGCCCATAGAATGCGTGTTCTCATTATAGTTCTTAGTTAAATTAGTTTCCGGACAAGATACAGATTTTTTTAGATTGAAATTGAAAATTCAGAAAAATTATGCATGCATAATAGATAATCTGATAAATAATTCTCAGGGCGGCTAAGAATTACTCAAAAATGAAAAAGGCGGGTACTTGGTAACCCGCCGGAAACTATTTTATAAAGAGGATATTATTCGACAGTAACGGACTTTGCCAAATTTCTGGGCTGGTCCACATCACAACCTCGCATAACAGCAATATGGTAGGAAAGAAGCTGTAAGGGTATTGTATTTAACAAGGGCGAAAGGCTTTCCAGTGTATCGGGCACTTCAATGACATGGTCTGCCAATTCTCTCACCTGTTCGTCTCCCTCAGTGATCACCGCAATGATGCGGCCATTTCTCGATTTTATTTCCTGAATGTTGCTCACCACTTTTTCATAATGACCATTGTTTGTAGCTATGACAATGACGGGCATTTGTTCATCGATCAGGGCTATGGGGCCGTGCTTCATTTCAGCCGCGGGATAACCCTCGGCATGGATGTAGCTGATCTCTTTTAATTTCAGGGCTCCTTCCAAGGCCACAGGGAAGTTATATCCCCTGCCCAGGTAAAGGCAGTTATTGGAATCCTTGTAGACATCTGCGATGATCTCAACCAGCGGATTAGACTGGAGCGTCTGCTCTACTTTGGCTGGGATATTCTCCATTTCTGTAAGGAATTCATGGAATTTAGATTCGGAGAATTCGCCTTTTTGCTTAGCGAGCTTTAGAGCCAGCAGGGTCAATACGGTAATCTGTGTTGTGAACGCCTTGGTAGAAGCAACTCCGATTTCAGGACCGGCATGCGTATATGCTCCCGCATGTGCTTCACGGGCTATGGAAGAACCCACAACATTGCACACGCCAAAAACAAAGGCGCCCATTTCCTTGGCCAGCTTAATAGCTGCCAGGGTATCAGCTGTTTCCCCGGATTGGGAAATTGCGATCACGATATCTTTATGGGTGATAACCGGGTTGCGGTATCTGAACTCAGAGGCGTATTCTACTTCCACCGGGATTCGCGCCAGGTCTTCAAAAATATATTCCGCCACCAGTCCGGCATGCCATGAAGTTCCGCAGGCCACTATAATAATGCGCTCTGCATTCATGAATTTCTCGATGTTCTGGTCTACGCCGGCCATTTTTATGATGCCCTGCTCCACCCGAAGCCTTCCCCGGTAAGTATCCTGGATAGCTCTTGGCTGTTCGTTGATCTCCTTGAGCATAAAGTGGTCATATCCTCCTTTTTCTATCTCTTCCAGGTTAAATTTCAGTTCCTGCACCATGGGATATGCGATGGCATCGTCCTTGATCTTTCTAAGCCTTATCTCTTTGCCCAATCGCACCACGGCCATTTCCTCATCCTCCAGGTACACTGCGTTGTTGGTATACTCTATAAAAGGTGAAGCGTCTGAAGCCACAAAGAATTCGTCATCGCCAATACCTATGGCGAGCGGGCTGCCCAGTTTAGCAACAACGATCTCATTGGGTTTTTGCTTGTCGAAGACGGCAATGGCATAGGCTCCTACCACTTGATTTAAAGCAATTTGTACAGCCTTACCCAGTTTTACATTTTCTTTTTTCTTAACCTCCTCAATAAGATTGATCAGTACTTCTGTGTCCGTGTCGGAGGTAAAAGTATAGCCACGCTTGGTGAGCTCCTTTTTGATGGATTCATAGTTTTCTATGATACCGTTGTGAATTATGACCAGATTGCCGGAATTGGAGTAATGCGGGTGTGAATTTATATCGTTGGGTACCCCGTGAGTGGCCCATCTGGTATGGCCGATCCCCAGTTTTCCCTTTAAGGAGATGCTGCTTTCGCTAAGAGATTTTAAATCGTCAACCTTACCTTTTGTTTTGGCCAGATTGATCTCGTTTCCGTCATAAAGTGCAATGCCAGCACTGTCATAGCCCCTGTACTCAAGTCTTTGTAATCCTTTGATAATGATGGGATAAGCATCCCTGTGGCCTATGTACCCTACTATTCCACACATAGAATTTTATTTTTCCAAAAATGAGTTGCGCAAATTTAGTGGAAGTATTCCACTTCCTGCAATCTTTTCAGATATATAACGATAAAATCCGGGAAGTGTTATATCTGAGAAGTGTAAAAACCCCCTGCTAATTGGTCTCCGTGTAGAAGATCTCCAATCGGAGTTTTTTATCGTTATTATCAGGTAAGTTACTGCCAAAAAGTACCGTGCTTAGCGGCGAAATAGTTGCTCCAATCGGCAGATCTTCTTCCGTGGCATCGCTCAGCATGGCTCCTGAGGCGTTGATGTTGGTAATATCAGAGGTAATGGCCAATCCCAGGGTGGCGTTTACAGAATCCCGAACAATGATATCATTGATATAATTTGTGATCCGGATCGTGTATTTCACCCCTTTATCATTCTCTTTTTCAAGAAATCCACCGTAGTTGCCATCAATACGCCCGATGAGCGACGGCTCATTCCCGAGGTTAATGTTGTAAAGTGCTGCATTGGATTCTGCATTGTACAAATAGAGCCTGGGAGCCTCCTCAACAGAACCTGCAGCGTCTAGAGTTGCCCGGTCTACATAAAAAACCAGGTTAGCCTCGTTGATGATCCAGTTATTGGCCTTTACCTGGTTGATGACAGTTTCTGCATTGTTGGGTTCAAACAGCTCCACTTCTGCGTAGATACCCGCACCCCCTTTAAGGTAAATCCTGCTGGCGTTCTCACCGTTATCTAACTCACTGGCAATGTTGGGCGGATAAGCGTCATTGATAAAAGTGTTGACGGCATTTCCTGAAATAGGTTGGGTGTCACCCCCTGTTATTAAAGTAAGGACATATTCATCTTTGAGAACTGCCGGTTCCTCATCGTCAAATCCGTCGTACTCATATTCTATAGTGATATTACCGTCAGTCAGGTCCAGAAGAAGCATCGTATCATCTGAAATGGACAGGTGGATGCCCCTGAAAAATTCTACAAAATTTGCAGAGCTCAGCAATTGAGAACCTCCTTCGTTATCTATGATGTTTTGCTGGAAAAAGTCGATGTCCAATGGCACGCGAATGCCGGGCTGTAATCTTTGGTCCACTTCCAGGGATTCGTCGATCTCTGTATCCGGATCGTCTTCCTTGAAAATGATCAATTCTTCGTCAGTAACCGTAACCAGCCCCTCAAAAAGTACCTCTGCGGTAAAATCCGGTGAAAACTGCTGACTTGAAAAGTACTCCTGGGCTTCCAAAAAGCCACTGTTCGGATCAAGATCCCTCAAAAAGAAGGTCGATCTTTCTACTTTAAGGTTAAAGTCGATAGTGTCACCGTAAATACTGTCTAAATCCACCTTATTCGGAAAGGTATTGGCTATGGTTTCCGGATCCACATCGTCATTTTCACCATCTCCGTCCGTATCAGGGTTGAGCGGGTCTGTTCCGGAGAGTCTTTCCTGGTTGTCCGAGACATTGTCATTGTCAGAGTCGCTGTTGGAGTCATCTGGGTCTACATCAAACAAATCCGGCACCCCATCCCCATCCCGGTCTCCGGCTGGATTCTGCAAAAACGGTATATTGAGATATACAGCGGTTACCCTTTCGTTCTCGGGTACAGTTTGACTATCGCCATCGCTGTTGGCATCGTCTTCTTCATCCTGGGTCAGCACACCAAAAGTGGGGTTGCCGAGACTGCCTTCCAGGCCAACCTGAGTGGTGATCCTGGCTTCAGTTTGCCCATAGACCGGATCGATGAAATTACCGAGTTGATAGATAGGAAGTTTATTGGTTTGAACCGCAGTGATGCCTTTGTTCCTGACAAATACGTCAAATGACTGCATGTCTGTTCTAAGCGGACTTTCATTGATCACCCCAACCCCAATGGTTGTTGGATCTTCCTGACAGGAGATGGCCATCATTATTACTGCGGCCACTGCAAGTACAGGACCTGTTAATTTCAACCGGTAAATCATCAAGACTAGTTTAAAACTTCTGTGCTGTAAAAATTTGAATATGCTTCCTCAAATTCCTGAATGGAAACAAACGGTAACACGGGTTTTTGAAGGTTGGCGATGTACTCGTTTAATACGGGAGGGGTTTCCTCCGCGGCTAAAATAATGGCATCAGAAAAATCTATAGCCACTTTTAACAAATTATTATAGCTGGGCTTGTCCAGGTGTCCTATAGATTCTGAAGGGATCCCGTCAAACAGGATCTTATCCTTCATACCAGGGTCCAGATCTCCCTCAAATCCCTCCTTGTAGATGGATGTAACGATCTTGCTGTCTGCGAACAAGGGTTCATCTGCGTAGAAATGCTTCAAATAAACAGGAAGCAATGAAGCCATCCAGCCGTGTATATGAATGATATCAGGCGACCAGTTCAGTTTTTTAACCGTCTCAACAACTCCTTTCGCGAAAAAGATCACTCTCTCGTCATTATCCGGAAAAAGTGCTCCATCTTCGTCAGTAAACGTGGCCTTTCTTTTAAAATACTCTTCGTTGTCAATGAAATAAACCTGTATGCGCTCCCTTGGAATGGAGGCTACCTTGATGATCAAGGGCATATCCATATCATTGATAACCAGGTTCATCCCTGAAAGCCGTATTACCTCGTGAAGTTGATGCCT
>JBPEXP010000414.1:0-1944 GCA_052031475.1 Flavobacteriaceae bacterium
CCGGTTTCCAGCAAATATCGTGCGCCGATGGCCTGATCATTGAGCAGACAAAATGCTTCAGCCCTATTGGAATACGCGTGGTGGGTTCCGCCGGCAATATTCATTGCGATCCCGTATTGAAGAGCCAGATCACAGCATTTTATAGTGCCGTCCGCAATGATCCGTTCCCGGTCAATCAATTCATCGCTTAAAGGAAAACCGATGCGCCTTGCCTCGATACCGTGAATTCTTTTGTGAATAAGATCTTCAAAATAGTCTTTATCATGAGCCCTTAAGATAGAGGCTTCATCAAGGATCTCCGGCTCAAAAAAGCTTTCATGGGTGCAGGTACCCTCGCTAATTAATTTTAAAGGAAGTAGCTCGTATTTGGCCATGGGAAAGCGGTGACCTTCTGGCAAGGGGTGTCTGTATATGGGATGATAGGCAATTTTAAGCACGGAATCAATTTATAGTCTCTCCGTTCTCTACACCTTCTTCATCCGGATTGAGGAATACCAATTTTCCGTCGGCGTTCTCTGTCATCAGGATCATTCCTTCGCTGTTCACACCACGCAGTGGCCTTGCTGCCAGGTTTACCAGTACGCACACCTTTTTACCAATTATATCCCCGGGTGAAAAACTTTCCGCAATGCCCGAAACAATAGTGCGGGTATCCAGGCCGGTATCCACTTTTAAAACCATGAGCTTTTTGGTTTTAGGCATTTTTTCGGCTTCCAGAATCGTGCCTACCCTCATATCTATTTTGGAAAAATCTTCAAAGCTGATCGTGTCTTTTTGTGGCATAACCGATTTTTTTTCGTTTTCATTTTGTTGCCTGGTAGCTTCCAGTTTATCCAGTTGTGCCTGGATCTCCTGGTCCTCTATCTTCCGGAATAACAACTGTGCTTCGCCCAGCTGCCGCCCTGCAGGGAGCAATTCATCCGTATCACTGATGCTACTCCACCGTAAAATATCTGCGCTGCTGGTCTTGGTACCTGGAGTTGACTGACCAGTCTTGATATTCAGAATTTCCTTAAGCTTCACCGCTGTAAAGGGCAGGAATGGATCACAGATAACAGCCAGTCCTGCAGCGATCTGAAGAGCTACATACATGATGGTCTGTACCCGGCTCTCATCCTCCTTGATCACTTTCCAGGGTTCTTCTTCGGCCAGGTATTTATTGCCTAACCTGGCTAAATTCATTAATTCCTGGCTGGCCTCCCTGAAACGATATCGCTCCAGTTTGTCAGAAATAATCGCCGGAAATTCTTTAAGCTGATCCAGTGCAGCTTTGTCTGTTTCTGTGAATACTCCCGGATCGGGAACCTGTCCGCCAAAATATTTATGGGTAAGGACGGCCACCCTATTGATGAAATTGCCAAAAATGGCTACCAGTTCATTGTTATTTCTCGCCTGGAAATCTTTCCAGGTAAAGTCATTGTCCTTGGATTCCGGTGCATTGGCGGTTAAGACATATCTCAAAACGTCCTGCATATCCGGAAACTCCCTCAAATATTCGTGCAACCATACTGCCCAATTCTTGGAGGTAGACAATTTATTTCCCTCCAGGTTCAGGAACTCGTTGGCGGGCACATTTTCAGGCAATACATAATCGCCATGGGCTTTGAGCATGGACGGAAATATAATACAGTGAAAGACTATATTGTCCTTGCCTATGAAGTGGAGCAATTTGCTCCCCTTATCTTTCCAGTAGATTTCCCAATTCTCGCCTTCCCTGGCTGCCCATTCTTTGGTAGATGAGATGTAGCCGATAGGCGCATCAAACCAGACGTAAAGTACTTTTCCCTCCGCGTCCTTTAAAGGTACCGGGATGCCCCAGTCCAGGTCCCTGGTTACCGCCCTGGGCTTTAGCCCTGCTTCGATCCACGATTTACACTGGCCGTAGACATTAGGTTTCCAGTCGTCTTTATGCCCTTCTAAAATCCACTTGGTTAGAAAATCTTC
>JBPEXP010000415.1:0-5041 GCA_052031475.1 Flavobacteriaceae bacterium
GGGTCCCGGTCATACCCGATTATTTATTTCTTTGGGCCACTGCCATTCGCACCTTGGTGAACCCCGTTTTGAGTCGTTCAAAAACCTGGTCGCGGAATGTTTGATCCAATTCATCCTCCACACCTGCAAGTAATGAAGCGGCATCTACCCCGTTCTGCTTTCTGAAAACCTGGTCGGCCAGCAATTCCCTTTGAGCGTGTCGCAAAAGTGAATCTACCTCTTCATCGCTCACCTCTTGCTGACTTTCTTCCAACTGGTTCAACTGGGCAACAATTTGCTCTACTTTTTGTTCGATCTGATCCTCACTGTCATTGAGCACAAATTGATCACCCGAATCTGTTGTATTTGGCAGTGGTGTTTCTTCAACATCAAAGGCAATTCCCTCCTCTTCATTTGAATCGCCCGTCACCGAATTCTCCGTATTCAAATTAGTTGGACGTGTCTCTGTTTCATCGCCTTTGTCATCCAGCGGTATTGGTTCCTGAGAACTGTTTACCACAGGCTGTTGATCCGGAACAATTTCCTCTTGGCTTTGGTTTATCCAAATAACCAAGAGCAGTATACCCACTAGGGAAGCGGCGATCGCATAGCTGTAATATCTTCCTTTTTTGGTAGGTGTAGAACCAGCCAATCTCCGACTGATTTTTTCCCAGGCCTCCTCCGAGGGTCTTATGCGACGCTCTTCCAGTCTTTCCTTGATCTCTTTCTCAAACTCTACGGGTGCCATAGTTTATTTTGTTTAATTCGCTAATTTTTCTTTGCAATGCTTTCCGGGCCTTAAATAGCTGCGTTTTAGAAGTGCTCTCTGAAATATTGAGCAACTCGGCAATTTCCTGGTGTTTATACCCTTCTATCGCATAGAGAACAAATACCATTTTATATCCTTCAGGCAGTTCGTCTATGAGCTCCTGAATGTGTTCGGCATCCAGTTGGGCCGTAATTTCGGCCCTTTCAAAATCCTGAGGATTTACCACCTCATCATCAAAAACAACGAACTGCTTCTTTCTCAGAAAACTGATAGATTCCCTGATCATGATCCTTCTTATCCAGCCTTCAAAGCTCCCTTCAAAGCGGTAGGTATGAAGATGGCCAAAGACCTTGACAAATCCATTGATCATCACGTCTTCCGCAAAATGGAGGTCCTTGATATACTGCCTGCAAATGCTCAGCATTTTTGGAGCATGGGTATCATAGATGATCCGCTGAGCCTCGGTATGGCCAGAAATCGCCTTCTTGATCAGTTTACCCTCGTTTTTGTAAAAAGAAATGATTTTCAACCGCTTCATAAGGTTCTTCACATTCATAGACGAGCGGTAGCAGCTAATAGTTGCCACAGCCCGAATATTTTTCCAATCTATTGCAGGTTTCTATTTTTTGCGATCTACCACGTAGTTAACCATAAGTTCCAGTGCATCTTTATATTCCGATGCCGGATAGCCACCCAGGATGTTCAGGGCCCGGTTCTTAAATTCGTGCATTTTTTCCTGTGCGTACTCCAGGCCGCCCTGCTTTTTCACAAATGCAATTACTTCTTTGACCCGCTTTTTATCCTTATTGTGGTTTTTAACCGAATTGATCAGCCATTTTCTTTCCTGAGGGGAGCAATTATTTAAGGCGTAGATCAATGGCAAGGTCATCTTCTGCTCTTTGATATCGATACCTGTGGGCTTTCCAATTTTCTCTTCGCCATAGTCAAAGAGATCATCCTTGATCTGAAATGCCATGCCACACAACTCACCGAATTCCCTGAAAATCTCCACATCTTCACTGTCTGGCTTCACTGAACAGGCACCCAAGCTGCAGCAGGCAGCTATAAGCGTGGCTGTTTTCTGGCGAATGATCTCGTAGTAAACGGTTTCATCAATGTCTAGCCTCCTCGCCTTCTCAATCTGTAAAAGCTCCCCTTCACTGATCTCCCTGATGGCCACAGAAATAATCCGCAGCAGATCATAATCGCCGTGGTCTACAGATAGGAGCATCCCCTTAGACAATAAATAATCTCCAACCAGGACGGCGATCTTGTTTTTCCACAAGGCATTAATTGAGAAAAAACCTCTTCGTTTATTACTGTCGTCCACTACGTCATCGTGAACCAGTGATGCTGTATGGATAAGTTCGATGACTGAAGCACCGCGATAGGTTCGGTCGTTCACCTGGCCGCCGTTGACCATTTTGGCAGACAGGAAAACAAACATAGGCCGCATCTGCTTGCCTTTTCTGTTTACGATATAATAGGTGATCCTGTTAAGCAAGGGTACCTTGGTAGACATGCTCTCGTAGAACTTGGATTCAAAAAGATCCATTTCTTCCCTGATGGGTTCGGATATTTGGGCAACTACTTTCAGATCGAAGAATTAATACTGCCAGGCAGAACGGTAAAATTAGGGAAAAATAAAGGGCCGACTTAATTTACGGAACAGATTTCAAATGAAGCCACCCTTGGCAGTTAAAGAAGAGTTTTTATCGGAGATGAATTCAGACATTCTCAGTCGCACCAAGGCCCGACTTATTGGCCAGCTGGCCGCAGGCTGCATCGATATCCCTGCCCCTTGACCGTCTGACGGTTACCGTAATACCAGCTTCTTTAAGGCCCTCTACATAGCGACGGATAACCTGATCCCCCGCCTGTTTAAAAGTCCCGTCGTCAATCGGATTGTACTCGATCAGATTAACCTTGGAAGGGGCAAACTGGCAGAATTTGATCAAGGCCCGGATATCTGATTCCTGATCATTAATCCCCTCCCAGACCACATATTCATAAGTGATCCTGCTCTTGGTCTTAGCATACCAGTATTTTAAGGATTCCCTGAGATCTTCCAGCCCCATTTTGGCATTAAAAGGCATAATCCCTGTCCGGATCTGGTCGTTGGCAGAATGGAGTGAAACAGCCAACCTAACTTTTAGATCCTCGTCGGCCAGACGGCGGATCATTTTTGGCACCCCTGAAGTAGAAACAGTGATGCGTTTTGGCGACATATGAAGCCCTTCCTCTGAGGTGATCATCAATATGGACTGCACTACATTTTTGTAATTCATCAGCGGTTCTCCCATACCCATAAAGACGATGTTGCTCAACGGCCTGTTAAAGTAAAGCCTGCTTTCCCTGTCCAGGGCTGCCACCTGATCAAAGATCTCGTCAGGATTCAGGTTCCTCATCTTTTTAAGCCGGGCAGTAGCGCAGAATTTACAATCCAGGCTGCACCCAACCTGACTAGACACGCAGGCGGTGGTGCGGTTATCGGCGGGGATCAATACAGATTCGACTACTAAACCGTCGTGCAGACGTACTGCATTTTTAATGGTTCCGTCCTTACTGCGCTGCATTTGGTCTACCTTGATGTGATTGATGACAAAATGCTGAGCCAGCAATTCCCGCAGCTCCTTACTGAGATTGGTCATGCTGTCAAAAGAGTGTTCAGACTTCTTCCACAGCCACTCGTAAACCTGGTTGCCCCTAAAAGCTTGTTCTCCCTGGGAGACGAAAAATTCCCTGAGTTCTTCCTTGCTTAGTGCCCTAATGTCCTTCTTGTCTGGCATAGGTTTAAAAAATCCTGCTGCTTCCCTTATGGTCGGGCCTGCAGCAGGATATTAATATAGTAAAAAGAGCGATTCTTAAATGATCAGCATCGCATCTCCATAAGAGAAGAAGCGATATCCCTCTAAGATAGCCTCTTTGTATGCTCTCTTTGTTAACTCGTGACCCATAAAGGCGGAGACCATCATCAGCAGCGTCGACTTAGGCAGGTGAAAATTGGTCACCATTGCATCGGCAATGCTAAACTCATATGGAGGAAAGATAAATTTGTTGGTCCATCCGTCAAAGGTATTGAGCATATGTTCTGAAGAAACGGCGCTCTCCAGGCCTCTCATGACCGTAGTCCCTACTGCGCAGACTTTCTTTTTTTTGAGCTTGGCATTATTGACAATTTCAGTGGCTTTTTCATCAATGACCAGCTCTTCACTGTCCATTTTGTGTTTTGAGAGGTCCTCTACTTCAACCGGATTAAACGTGCCAAGACCCACATGCAGTGTAACTTCAGCAAAATCGATTCCTTTTATCTCCAGACGCTTGAGCAGATGCTTGGAGAAATGGAGTCCGGCTGTGGGAGCAGCTACAGCACCTTCGTGTTTCGCATAGATCGTTTGATATCGGCTTTCATCCTCTGGCTCCACATTTCTTTTGATGTATTTAGGCAGCGGGGTTTCCCCTAGTTCGCGGAGTTTTCTTCTGAAATCAGTATAAGAGCCGTCATAGAGAAATCTCAGTGTACGCCCTCTCGAAGTCGTATTGTCGATGACCTCAGCCACCAGGCTCTCGTCCTCACCGAAGTAAAGCTTATTGCCAATCCGGATCTTCCGGGCAGGATCAACCAGCACATCCCAGAGTCTTTGTTCCTCGTTCAGCTCCCTGAGCAGGAATACTTCGATGCGCGCACCGGTTTTCTCCTTATTACCGTAAAGGCGGGCCGGAAATACTTTGGTATTGTTCAGGACCATTACGTCACCCTCGTCAAAATAGTCTATCAGGTCCTTGAACATTTTATGTTCAATTTTTCCGGTTTCGCGATGAATTACCATGAGTTTAGACTCGTCCCTGTTCTCTGCAGGATATTCGGCCAGTAATTCTTTAGGTAATTCAAAGTTGAAGTGCGATAATTTCATGCGTATAATAAGTTATCGGAATTTTTAGCGGCTGCAAATATACAATGCGAGCATGGGGGTTGTCAAGTAATTGACGGCTTAAATGGGATTTATTCTTCCCTCACCTCAATCCCAAGCTGGCTGAGGTCTTTCCAAAAATCAGGATAAGACTTGGAGACTACTTCGGCATCGTTAATGATAATCGGGGTTTTGAGGGATAGCGGACCAAAAGCCATGGCCATTCTGTGGTCATGATAAGTGTCTATTTCAATGCTCGGCCTGATTTCCTTTGAAGGCTGAAGGATCAATTCTTTATCGGTGACTTGTATATCTGCACCTAATTTGCTCAATTCTGTCTTCATTGCCTCCAGTCGGTCAGTTTCCTTGATCTTCAAGGTGT
>JBPEXP010000416.1:0-1939 GCA_052031475.1 Flavobacteriaceae bacterium
GATCTTTCCCTTTAGCGTATATTCTTTTCTGTCTTCTTTATTGATATAGGATACCCCTGTAGCTCGTCCTTCATCGTTAGTGGTTACCTTCCGCACCATTGAATTCACATAGAGGTCTACCTGGCCACCGTTTTTCTGAGCTGGGAAGATCAGGCAGGATCCGGAGGAGAAATCAGCGTATACCTGACAGGCACGGGAGCACTGTCCGCAATAGAAGCAGACCCCTCTTTCGGCATTTATTTTTTTGGTAAGCATAGACATTCGCGAAGGAATGACCGGGATGCCGGTCTTTCGCGCTCCTTTAATGTAGAAGAGCTCATGCAGCCTGGGTTTCGGAGGCGGCAGAAAAAAGCCGTCCGGATCATTGGGCAGGCCTTCATTGGTGCCAAAGACCCCTATCAGCTTATCAACCTTGTCATAGTAAGGCTTTACATCTTCGTATCCAATGGGCCAGTTATCTCCAAGGCCGTCCACATCCTTGTGTTTAAAATCTTTGGGGCCAAAACGCAGGGAAATCCTCCCCCAATGATTAGTACGGCCACCCAGCATATGCGATCGAAACCAGTCAAATTTAGTTCCGTCTTTATGAGTATAAGGTTCTCCTTCAATTTCCCAACCACCAAAAGCCGCATCAAAATCGCCGAATGGCCTCACGGTATTGGCACCCCTTCTCGGTGATTCCCAGGGCCATTTTAATTGAGTCATATGATTGGGATCTGCGGGATCAAAAAACGGCCCGGCCTCTACTACAGCCACTTTCAGGCCTGCATCGGCCAGTACTTTGGTAGCCATGCCGCCTCCCGCCCCGGATCCGACAATTATGGCATCGTAGGTGGCGGCATTTTCAATGATTTGCATGTTAATTGGAATTTGTCCTAAGCTATAAAAAAAATAGCATTTAAAGGATCGGGTGTACTGGTGGTCATAAAGAGTCAAACGGCTGGAAAAGGACTAAATAATTAAATCTGACCGGGTTATGAATTTAACAATTTGGAAAAAATAATTGAGATATTTAAGAATCATTAAAAATTACCAGCATGGCTATGCCGTTTTCACATTTTTTTGGTATTATTATCTCTTAATTATAGATTTTTTAACATTTTTTCGAAAACGTTTTCGGAAATAGTGTTGACAAGTCGTTGACTCACAACAACTTAAAACTAACTTAACACCTAGCGATTATGATTCAGAATTCTACTTATCATGCGTTAAAACGAAGACTTTGGAAATTCCCATGGTCTTTTTCAGTTTTTAAGGCTTTCATTCTGATCGCTATTCTGGCGGTAGCCCCTGCATGGGCTAATTCGGCAACCGAAGTTCCAACGGCTTCATCCGCTGATTTCCAGATAACGATCTCAGGAACAGTCTTAGACGACACCGGGTCGCCACTACCCGGGGCCAATGTAGTGGAAAAAGGTACTACCAATGGTACGCAAACCGACTTTGACGGGAACTTTACCATTACGGCTGCATCGGATGCCGTGCTGGTTTTTAGTTACATCGGTTTTGCCACCCAGGAAGTCAGCGTAAATGGACAATCTACTGTTAACGTGACTATGTCTGAAGACTTTAGTCAGTTAAGCGAAGTAGTGGTACTGGGTTATGCTTCTCAAACCAGGGGAGATCTCACCGGTTCTGTTGCTTCCGTGGATATTTCGGAAGCTACCAAGGCGCCCATCATCAACGCTGCTGAAGCACTCGAAGGAAGGGTTACCGGTGTAACTGTAGTTAATGCAGGTAATCCCGGAGCTGCACCCAAGATCAATATTCGTGGTTTTGGTACCAGCAATAACACCAACCCACTCTATATTATAGACGGGGTGCAAACAGACAATGCCAACATCCTGAACAGTATCAACCCTGCCGATATTGAGCAGATCAACGTACTGAAGGATGGTGCCGCAGCGATCTACGGAGCACGGGCATCTAATGGTGTTGT
>JBPEXP010000417.1:0-6762 GCA_052031475.1 Flavobacteriaceae bacterium
GGTATTTAGCGGGGATTATAAAACGGAGTCAGACGGCCTGGCCACCCCATACGAGGCAGTGCGCTGCGATACTTTTATCACCGAATGTACATTCGGACTTCCGGCTTTTAAATGGACCCCCAGGAAGAAGTATTTGAAGACATAAACCAATGGTGGCGACAGAATAAAGAAGATGGTCTTACATCCGTACTATTTGGCTACAGCCTGGGCAAAGCTCAGCGACTGTTGAACTCCCTGGATCAAACCATAGGCCCCGTATATACCCACGCTGCCGTAGAAAATCTAAATGAAGTTATCCGGCCTATTACTGGTTTACCCAAAACCCGGCTGATCACCAGGGAAACCACCAAAACAGAGCTTGCGGGAAACCTGGTGCTTGCTCCACCCAGTGCGCACGGATCACCCTGGCTCAGGAAAATGGTCCCTTACACCACAGCCACAGCCAGTGGATGGATGGCTTTCAGGGGGGCACGCAGAAGAAGAGCTATAGATCGCGGATTTGTGCTGAGCGATCACTGTGATTGGAAGGGCTTACTTGACAGTATTAAGGCTACCGGCGCAAATAAAGTTATCTGCACACATGGATATTCAGACATTTTTTCCAAGTATCTCAGGGAGAGCGGTTACGAGGCCTATGCAGAGTCTACACGCTATGAAGGAGAGCTGGCTGAAATTGACGGATCCCAGAGCGAAACCAATCAGGACTCAGCATGAAGCAATTTGCAGAACTTATCCGCAAGCTAGACAGCACTAATAAGACCAACGTTAAAGTGGCCGCATTGGCCGATTACTTTGAACGGGCCAGCAACCAGGATAAGGTATGGACCATTGCACTGCTTTCCCATCGAAGACCCTCACGACCTGTTAATACCACGCTGCTGAGAATATGGGCCGCCGAAGTGGCCAACATCCCGGCATGGCTTTTTGAAGAGAGCTATCACATTGTAGGCGACCTTGCTGAGACCATAGCCCTGATCCTTGACAACAATGAACCGAGGAGCGAAAAGAGCCTGAGCACCTATCTCGAAGAAATGATCGAGCTTAAGAAAAAGGAGGAACAGGAAAAGAAGGATTATCTGATTGAGAATTGGAATAGACTGGATTATTATGAGCGATTTGTCTTCAATAAATTGATCACCGGCGGATTCCGGATTGGCATCAGCCAGAAGCTTATGACCAGGGCCCTTTCTAAAGCCACGGGTATAGACGAGGATGTGCTGGCCTATAAATTGATGGGGCAATGGGACCCTTCCAGCATCAGCTTCGAAAATCTGGTGCTCAAAGAGCGTGAAGACGATTATCTGTCTAAACCCTATCCTTTTTTCCTGGCCCACGCTGTTGAGGGAGAGCCTGAAGACCTGGGTGCGGTGTCCGAATGGTATGCAGAACACAAATGGGACGGGATCAGGGCACAAGTGATCTTTAGAAAAGGACAGCATTTTATCTGGAGCCGGGGTGAAGAACTGGTTACGGACAAATATCCCGAATTTAATATACTAAATGGTATTATACCAAATGGTACTGTTTTGGATGGCGAGTTATTACCTTTCATCAATGGATCAATTGGAACATTTAACGACTTGCAATCGCGTATAGGGCGCAAAAATGTTGGGGCGAAGCTGCTTAAAAAAGTACCGGTCGTTCTAAAAGCTTACGATCTGCTTGAATGGGAAGGTAAAGATATTCGCGAGCAAACTTATTTAGAAAGGAGAAAAAAATTAGAGGGCCTGTTTCAAGCGATACCGGGCTGGGAATTGCCATTGCAGCTTTCCGAAAAGATGGAATTTAAAGATTGGGCCGAAGTAGCCCAAGAAAGACAGAAAGCCAGGGAAATGCGCAGCGAAGGGCTGATGCTCAAACATCGGGAATCTACCTACCAGGTGGGTAGAAAAAAAGGATCCTGGTGGAAATGGAAGGTAGATCCGCTTACCATAGACGCCGTGCTTACCTATGCCATGAGAGGTCATGGAAGACGAAGCAATCTGTTTACCGATTATACCTTTGCCCTCTGGGATAAGAATGAGAAAGGGGAAAAAGAACTGGTGACCTTTGCCAAGGCCTATTCCGGATTAAGCGATAAAGAGTTCAGAGAAGTGGACAACTGGATCAAAAGAAATACGCTCGAGCGCTTTGGTCCGGTTCGCTCTGTAGTGCCCTATCATGTCTTTGAAATTGCCTTCGAAGGAATCGCCTATTCCAAACGCCATAAAAGTGGTGTAGCTACCCGCTTCCCCCGGATTCTTCGCTGGAGAAAGGACAAGAAAATAGAGGAAGCCGATAGCCTGGATGCACTAAAAAAAATGATTCCGTAGTATCTGAAGTGTGGTTTCATCAGAATGACCTTATAATACTCAGATGAAACAGCACAATAGAAAATATCTCAGAAAGTACAGGAAATCAAATAGAAAAAGATTGACACCCGCTGAGGCGACCTTGTGGAATCAACTTAAAAGAAAACAATTGAATGGTCGAAAATTCAGAAGGCAGCACAGCATTGAGAATTATATTGTTGATTTTTATTGCGCATCTGAGAATCTAATTGTCGAATTAGATGGGGAGTTTCACAATGATCTGATTGCAGAGTTATATGATCATAAAAGGGATCAATTTTTGAAGGAAAGAGGATTTAAGATATTGCGATTCGAGAATAGAACGATCTTCAATCATCTGAGTTTAGTACTTGCTGAAATTAGAGATAATTTTAAAAGCAGTTAAAGTTTAAACCCTTCCGTCTCACCTGCGGTGAGCCACCTTCCCTTAGAAAGGGAAGAAGTAAATACAATAATGATCCTTTCCCTGGATAGGGAAAGGTGGCTCGAATGTAAGTTCGAGTCGGAAAGGGTGGACATTATCCCTTCCGTCACGCCTCCGGCGTGCCACCTTCCCTTAGAAAGGGAAGGAGTAAGATATTAATGGAAACAAAGGAACTTTTTAATATAGCAGAACAATGGTTTAAAGACCAGGGCTGGAAACCCTTCCCCTTCCAGAAAAAGACTTGGAAGGCATTTCTGGACGGTTACCACGGCCTGCTGAATGCCCCTACGGGTAGCGGGAAAACCTATGCACTCTGGTTCCCTATTGTCCTTAACTACATCAGACAGAATCCCGATTATAAAAAGCGTCATAAAAAAGGACTAAAAGCCATTTGGATCACTCCGCTCAGGGCCCTTTCACAAGAGATCAAACAATCGGCTGAGCGCGTGACAAGCGATTTAGATACACAGCTCACTGTGGGGATACGCACAGGCGACACCACCACCTCAGAACGGGCGCGGCAGCGTAAAACCATGCCCGATCTGCTGATCACCACGCCGGAAAGTCTGCAACTGCTCCTCGCCACCAAAGGCTATGCTGATATATTTAAGGATTGTACGGCCATCGTAATTGACGAATGGCATGAACTCCTCGGCTCTAAACGGGGAGTTCAGGTAGAGTTGGGCTTATCCCGACTTAAAACCATCGCCCCACAACTCAGAATTTGGGGAATTTCAGCCACCATTGGCAACCTGGAACAAGCCCGGCAGGTTTTGCTGGGCCCTGAAAGCAAGGCCTACCAGAATTCGGTAATGATCAAAGCGGCCATAAAAAAGAAGATCACCGTTAAGAGCATTATCCCTGAGAAAATGGAGACTTTCCCCTGGCGGGGCCACCTGGGGATCAGGCTGCTCGACGCAGTGATCCCGATTCTGAAAAAAAGCAAGACCACCCTGCTTTTCACTAATACACGGAGCCAGTGTGAGATCTGGTTTCAGAAGATCTTGGAAAAATATCCGGAATTTGCCGGAGAAATGGCCATGCACCACGGCAGCATAGACAAGGACACCCGCCTATGGGTAGAACAAGCCATCCGGAACGAAAGCCTTACCGCCGTGGTCTGTACATCCAGTCTGGATCTGGGTGTAGACTTCGCCCCGGTAGAAACCGTCATACAGATAGGAGGGCCTAAAGGGGTTGCCCGTTTTTTTCAAAGGGCCGGGCGAAGCGGACATCGTCCCGGACAGGAAAGCGTTATCTACTTCCTGCCTACGCATGCCATTGAACTAATAGAAGCCTCGGCATTGCAAAAAGCCCTGAAGACGCAGACCGTGGAAGACAGAATCCCCTATCTGAACAGTTTTGACGTGCTGATCCAATATCTGATCACACTGGCCGTCTCCGATGGATTTTATCCCGATGAGATCTACGACGAGGTCTCCCAGACTTTTTGCTACCAAGCGATGAGCAGGGACCAATGGCAATGGTTGCTCAATTTCATCGTCTTGGGCAGTCAGAGCCTGCAGACCTATGACGAATACAAAAAAGTGGAAGTAGATGAAACAGGCCTTTTTAAGGTGACCAATCGCGGTGTGGCTATGCGTCATCGGTTTCAGATAGGTACTATCGTTGGTGACGCCCATCTCTCGGTGCGCTATCAGAAAGGCGGCTATATCGGCTCTATTGAGGAGTGGTTTATCTCCAAGCTAAGTCCGGGTGACGTTTTCACCTTTGCCGGTAAAAACCTGGAATTTCTGCGTATTCGCGAGATGCAGGTCATGGTGCGAAACTCCAAAAAAAGGACCAACAAGGTGCCCAGCTGGATGGGAGGCAGACTTACGCTATCTTCAGAAATGTCCCAACTGCTGCGGGAAGAATTGTATACCGCCAACAAATTGGATGCAGGACAGTCCGTTGAGATCAAATCCCTGAAACATATTTTCGAGCAGCAGAGAAAGGAAAGCATTGTGCCTGATCCGGATCAATTTCTTATTGAAAGTTTCCAAACCAATGAAGGGTATCACTATCTTTTCTATCCCTTTGAAGGCCGCTTTGTTCACGAGGCCATGGGTAGTCTTTTGGGCTATCGCATCAGTCTCTTAAAGCCCATCACATTCTCCCTGGCGTTTAATGATTACGGCTTTGAACTTTTATCAGACAAAGAAGTTGATATCAATGCCGTTATAGAAAACAACTTATTCAGCACGGATTATCTTCTGGAAGACCTCCAAAAAAGCCTGAATGCTACCGAAATGGCCCGGCGCAAATTCCGGGACATCGCTGTCATCAGCGGCCTGGTATTTTCAGGATATCCCAAGAAAGGTGTAAAAATGAAACATCTGCAGAGCAGCTCCCAGTTGCTTTTTGATGTCTTCCGAGATTATGAGCCGGATCATCTCTTATTTCAGCAGGCTTTTAGGGAAACCTTTGAACACCAGCTGGAGGAAGGCAGGCTGCGCATCGCTATGGAGCGCATAGAAAAACAAGAGATCCTCTGGAAGCAATGCCAGCTCCCCACGCCGTTTTCCTTTCCCATTATCACCGATCGCCTCAGCAGGGAAAGACTTAGTTCAGAACCGCTCGAAGACCGGATCAGGCGAATGGCTGCCAGGCTGATGAAGAAATAAGTAACTTTGATCTTCGGATGACACAGACCCTTAACATTTTTGATCAGCACCTGGTGCTCCACCCAACAGGGGCCGTCTATTGGCAGGAAGAGGATATTCTGCTGATCAGCGACGTACATCTGGGAAAGGTAAGCCACTTCAGGAAGCACGGAGCTGCCATCCCGGCATCATTGATTCACAAGAATTTTGAATTGCTCGACCAGGTGATGGAAGAATTCAGGCCATCCAGACTCTGTTTCCTTGGTGATCTATTCCACTCCTACCTCAATAATGAATGGAATTTCTTTGAACGCTGGACAGACAGGTATAGCACATGGATCTGGCTGGTAAGCGGCAACCACGATATCATTTCTCCCTTGAAATACGAATCCCTGGGAATACAGATTCAGCAGGAGATCAGCGTGGGCAATTTTATTCTGACCCATCATCCTGAAACCCGTGAAGGATTGTTTAATATCTCAGGTCACATACATCCGGCAGTTCGACTTAAAGGCCGGGGGCGCCAGTCTTTACGGCTCCCCTGTTTCTATAAAAGCTCAGACCAGCTGATCCTGCCCGCCTTCGGAACTTTTACCGGCAGCCATGTGCTACCTGTAGAAAAAGACAAAGAGGTTTATGCCTGTACAGGCACAGAAGTGTTAAAAATTTGAATACAAGTTTGTCTACTCCTCCAGCTCAGGCCTATATTTGCAGAAATAAGTAAGATAGTTGACCCCATCTTCCGTCCTACAGCTCTTTGCACAGTCTCCTGAACTCAAGAGACTGAGGGAGCATATTACCCCATCGCCAAAAAATCTCCACCTAAAAGGTCTTTCCGGATCATCACTTTCCTTTGCCGTGGCATCGCTCTTCAAGAATACGGAGCTGCCATTCCTCTTAATCCTTGAAGACAAGGAAGAGGCTGCCTATTTCCTGAATGATATCGAAAAGCTGATCGGAGACAAACATGTCCTCTTCTATCCGGGAAGTTACCGAAGGCCCTATCAGATAGAGGAGACAGATAATGCCAATGTCCTGCTAAGGGCCGAAGTGCTCAACCGCATCAACTCCAGGAAAAAGCCTGCGCTTATGGTAACTTATCCGGATGCCCTGTTTGAAAAAGTGGTTTCCCGAAAAGAATTGGACAGGCATACTTTAAAGATCCGTTCCGGAGATCAGCTTTCGTTGGACTTTCTGAATGAAACGCTTTTTGAGTACAAATTCAAAAGGGTGGATTTTGTTTCGGAACCGGGCGAGTTTGCCGTGAGGGGTGGTATTGTGGATGTTTTTTCTTTTTCTCATGACGAACCCTATAGAATAGAGTTTTTTGGCAATGACATTGAAAGCATCCGGACCTTTGACGTGGAGACACAGCTTTCCACAGGCAGCTCCAGGAAGATTA
>JBPEXP010000418.1:0-15036 GCA_052031475.1 Flavobacteriaceae bacterium
GCTGATGGGTGCCGTGGCTACCTGCTGAAGTTCGTAGGAAAAACTGTTCTGATCCCAAACCAGGTTATAAGGTGCCAGTAACCAATATTTGTCGTTGATAAAACCAGCATCTATCCTTGCCAGGGTACTGTCTACAGCCTTGCGAAAGTAGGTAGTACTGTCTCCCTCACTAATGAGAGTAACCTTTTGGTTTTTGGTGTCCCAGATCCAGGATCTTTCAAAATGGAGCGTATCCCTGTCTACGTTGAAGGTAAACCTGATTTCATTCACATCCTTCCAGTTTTCAAAACCATGGGCATTGGCTATTTCTTCCAGTACGCTGAGTTCAGGAGCCTCTGTAACTTTATCCTCCCTGGACTTCTCTTTACAGGAGAAAACGATCAAAGCGATAAGCAGGAATATCTGATTTTTCATAAGCCTGTTGATTTTTTCAAATGTACGTTCTTTTATATAAAAATTGAACCTCTGAAAACGGGCTATTTGAATGGAATAATTTGATTAATTTTGGCATTTATAAATTCAAAATATGAGCGCGAAGAAAAGTAAGGTCCAGGAAATGATCGACGAAAAAATGCTCGAAGAGAGAAAAGTTTTCCTCTGGGGAATGGTAGATGACGATTCTGCCAAGCATGTAATTGACCGGTTGCTCTACCTGGACATGCAAAACAATAAAGAGATCCAACTTTTTATCAATAGCCCCGGAGGTTATGTTACCTCCGGATTCGCAATTTACGATACCATCAAGGGCCTGAAGAGTCCTGTTTCCACCATCTGCACCGGCCTGGCCGCCTCCATGGGTTCTATTCTTCTCTCAGTTGGCAAAAAAGGACGGCGCTTTATTCAGCCCCATGCCAGGGTTATGATACACCAACCCAGCGGTGGTGCCAGGGGTCAGGCTTCAAATATTGAGATCCAGGCCAAGGAAATCATCAAGACCAAAGAATTAGGTGCGAAGATCCTCGCTGAAAACTGTGGTCAGACCGTGGAAAAGATCATGAAAGATTTTAACCGTGATTATTGGATGGGAGCCGAAGAATCCATTGAATACGGAATTGTAGACAGCGTTATGAAATAGCGGTCGATACTCAAAAAAATAAAGTCCTTCGCATCAGCTGAAGGACTTTTTTTTGATATATGTGGACGCCAGAACGGCGGGATGTTTCTTTCTTTTATATACGTGACCATGGAAGGATCGGATGAATTTCCGATGTTAAATAATCGTGAAATATAGGTTGTGGTCGTATCCGGGTTGGTTTACATCACGGCCTTTGGGCCAGGAAAGGGCTATTTTTAGTAACTTTATCCTTTTATCCCCAGGCCGAAACAGCCTTTATATGGTACAAAGCAGGAAAGACATTGCAATAGTTGGTTCCGGACTGGTAGGTTCTCTACTCGCCATTTACCTCAAAAAGCTGGGTCATAAGATTACGGTTTTTGACCGTCGACCGGATATACGCACGATCGAGTTTTCCGGACGCTCCATTAATCTGGCCATGAGCGACAGGGGCTGGAAATCGCTGCGTGAAGCCGGAATTGAGGAAGAGGTCAGGAAGATTGGTATTCCCCTGTACAAGCGGGCACTTCACGTAATAGATAAACCCTTGTATTACCAGGCCTATGGGAAGGAAGGTCAGGCTATCTGGTCTATTTCCCGCGGTGTCCTCAACCGGAAGATGATTGACCTGGCCGAAGAAAAAGGTGTGGTATTCAGGTTTAATGAAAAGGTATGGGACGTAAGTCTGCCCGATGCCAAACTTTTTACGGGGGAGTCTGAAAAAAGTGAGTGGAAGGAATATCAGTTTGATCTGGTCTTTGGCTGCGACGGAGCTTTTTCCAGGATCCGGCACAAGATGCAGAGAAGATCTCGTTTTGATTATTCCCAGGATTTTATTGACGTGGGCTATAAAGAACTGACGATACCTGCCAACGAAGATGGCAGCCATAAGCTGGATAAAAATGCTTTCCACATTTGGCCAAGGGGCCGTTTTATGTTCATTGCCATGCCTAATCTGGATGGCAGTTATACCTGTACCCTCTTTCTGCCATTTGAAGGTGAGATCTCGTTTGAGGCCATAAAAACCAAGAAAGACGCGGCTGATTTCTTTAGTGAATATTTCCCTAGCGTCAGACATGAGATCGAAAATTTAACCAGCGATTTTTTCAAGAATCCTACCAGCGCCCTGGTGACCATGAAGTGCTATCCGTGGACCTACTGGGACAAAGTAGCCCTTGTGGGGGATGCGGCACATGCAGTAGTACCCTTCTACGGTCAGGGAATGAATGCCGGGTTTGAAGATATCTACGAACTCAACAGGATCATCCACAAATACGGTGACGACTGGGAGAAAATTTTTCAGGAATACCAGGAAGAGCGAAAACCAAACGCTGATGCTATCGCCGAACTGAGTTACCGGAACTTTGTTGAAATGAGTACGAAAACAGCGGATCCGATGTTCCTGCTACAGAAAAAGATTGAAAAACGCTTTGCCGAAAAGCACCCTGAAAAGTGGATACCTGCCTATTGGCGGGTTACATTTTCAGACAGGCCATATAGTGAAACTTTGTCTGTGGGTGATGAACAGGAAGAGATCATGAAAGAGGTAATGGCCATGGAGGGAATCAGGGAAATCTGGGAAAGTGAAGAAGTGGAACTTAAGATCCTGGAACTCCTGGCCAGAAAAAGCAAGGATTCAATTCTTCTTTGACCTTCGCATTTCTGCCCTGCGCATGGGCATACTGTCTATAAGATTGAAAACCTCTAAAGGATCCACAGGGAAGTTTTCCTTCATTTTTACACCGCCGTCTTTTCCGATAAGGATCAGTCCGTGAAAACCAGGTTCGGGAATTTCTTCAACCGCTATATCCAGTTTATTGCCTTGGGTATCTCTTACCACAGAATCCACAAAAATGAATATCAACATATCCCTATCTGCAATTTCCCGCCCATAAGGGGTAAAGGAATTAATTTGCTCATTCAATAAATCACTTTCTTGGTCAGGGTCTGACAGCAAGACAATTCTGTTCTTCCAGCGAAATTCATCCAGAGATTGTGCCGATAGTTGAGTCAAGGCTGAAATAATAATTACTATAAAAATAGCGGTCCGCATCTTTCGTACTAATCATCTTTAAGATAAAAAAAAACCACCTTTAGAAGGTGGTTTTAGTTCACTTATCGTTTATTCAGATCTTTGAGAATAGTTTTTTCATTTTTTCCTGTTCTTCTTCTGCTAGTGCAGGATCTACCAGGATGCGTCCGCTGTGTTCATCTGTGATGATCTTTTTTCTGGAGGCGATCTCTACCTGAACCTGCGGAGGAATGGTAAAGAAAGACCCGCCAGAGGCTCCTCTTTCGATAGGCACAACGGCCAGACCGTTTTTCACATTGCTGCGGATGCGCTTGTAAGCCTTAATCAATCGATCTTCGATCATCTTTTCGTACTTCTCGGACTTTTCAAGCAGGGCTTTTTCTTCTTTTTCAGTTTCAGCCAGAATAGCGTCCAGTTCACCTTTTTTGTGCTTCAGGTGACTTTCCCTTTCAGAGAGTTTTTCCTTGGTCTCGCTGATCACTTCTTTTTTCTGCTCAATTTGTGCCTTGAATTCCTTGATGTTTTTTTCGGCCAGCTGAATTTCCAACTCCTGGAATTCTACTTCTTTGGCCAGGGAATTGAATTCCCGGCTATTGCGCACATTCTTTTGCTGGTCGCTGTATTTTTTGATGAGCCCTTTGGCTTCTTCTATAAGATTTTTTTTAGCGCTGATTTCGTAGTTAATGGTTTCTACGTCGGTCTTCAGCTTATCAATCCTGGTTTTCAGGCCAAGCACCTCATCTTCGAGATCCTGAACTTCCAGAGGTAATTCTCCCCGCACATTCCTAATCTCATCAACCCTGGAATCTATTAATTGCAAATCGTATAAAGCTCTTAATTTATCCTCCACGGTTACTTCAGTTTTTTTTGCCATATTCTACGAATAATTGATAGGATTTGTATTGACCTCCGATAAAGAGATTGCAAAATTAGGAATTTTTTTCTTAAGATAATCTGCCAAAAGATTTTTTGTAAACTGCTCAGATTCAAAATGTCCCACATCCAATAGCAGTATCTGATCCTCGGCACTGAAAAATTGATGGTATTTCAGGTCTGCGGTGATAAACGCCTGGGCACCAGCCCTTTTGGCAGCCTCTATGGCGAAGGCCCCGCTTCCTCCTAAAACAGCCACCCTCTGTACTTTTTTGTTCAGAGATCGCGAATGCCTTACTACGGGGGTATTCATTTTGTTTTTTACCAACCGGATGAATTCCGCTTCTTCCATTGCATCAGGAAGATTGCCTACCATTCCCATTCCCAGGTGCTGGTTGGCATTTTCCAGCAGATAGATCTCGTATGCAACTTCCTCATAGGGATGATTCTCAAAAAGAGCCTTCAGTATTCTTCGTTCAAAGGCATGATCAAATACTACGTGAACCTGCTCTTCTTTTTCTTTGTGCAGGCTTCCAATTTTTCCTTTGGCCGGTTCTGTACCTTGTCCGGCCATGAAACTACCTGTACCGGTAACAGTAAAACTGCAGTGGCTATAGGGGCCAATATGGCCTGCACCGGCGTCAAAAAGAGCGTTTTTAAGCGCTTCGGCATCTGCTACAGGAACATAGGTTGTTAATTTCCGAATACTGTCTTTCTTGGGAATCAGGATTTCCGGATCCTGGAGGCCTAATTTATGGCAGATGGCCAGGTTTACCCCGGTAGGTGAATTGTCCAGTGCTGTATGGATGGCATATATCGCGATCCCGTGGCGGATAGCTTTGATTACAGTTCTTTCTACATAATCGCGACCTGTAAGTTTCTTCAGTCCGCTAAAAATGATCGGGTGAAAACTAACGATCAGGTTGCACTTTTTCTGAATGGCCTCATCCACAACTGCTTCCAGGGTATCCAGTGTAACCAGTATACCGCTAACTTCCTCGGAAGCTTCACCCACCAGCAGTCCTACATTATCGAAATCTTCGGCGTTCTCGAGCGGTGCCCACTGCTCAAGCAAGTCTGTCACATCCTTAATGATCATTTAGGGAAATATAGGATGACCAAAGATAAAATATTATATTTTCGTTCCGATGCATGTACTGAGAAAATTACTTTGGCCGCTGTCATTGCTCTATGCAGCCGGAGTCTGGTTGAGAAACCTGATGTACGATATCGGAATATTTGTTTCGCACAGGTATAACACCCCGACCATCGCCGTAGGCAATCTTAGCCTGGGGGGTACCGGTAAAACCCCGATGATCGAGTGGCTCATCAGGGCACTTGGCAAGGATAAGAAGATCGCAGTTCTCAGTCGGGGTTATCGCCGAAAGTCCTCTGGCCTTGTTCTGGCAAATCATACCAGTACGGCGGCAGATATAGGAGATGAACCCTTCCAGATATACAGAAAATTTCCTCATATCACCGTGGTGGCCGACGCTAACCGCCGCCGGGGTATGGAGTTTTTAGAGCGGGAAATAAAGCCCGATGTGGTATTGCTTGACGATGCTTTTCAACACAGGAGGGTAAAGCCTTCCATTTCCATATTATTAACCACATACGATAATTTATATACAGACGATTGGTATGTGCCTACAGGCAATTTAAGAGATGCCAGGGCTCAGGCAAAAAGGGCTGATCTCATTGTAGTTACCAAATGTCCCGGGAATCTCCAACCGGCAGACAAAAAGAAGATTGTCCGGGAACTCAATCCGCAGCAGCATCAAGACGTACTGTTTTGTACACTGAGCTATGCCGGGGAGTTAATTGGCAGCAGGGAACCAATCAGGACCGAAGATTTGAAAGGAAGTGAAATTACTGTGGTAACCGGGGTGGCCAAGCCTGAGCCTTTACTCAACTACCTTCATCACCTAGGTATAGGCACCAGGCATTTAAAATTTGCTGATCATCACCAATTTACTGCCAAAGACCTGGAGCAATTAACCAATGAGCCTATTGTTCTCACTACAGAAAAGGATTATGTTCGCGGTCTTTCAGCATTGCCGCAGGCAGTATATCTGGAAATGCGTCATCAATTCACAGAAGAGGACAGGGAAAGAATGCTGACAGCCCTCTCAGCTATCGAGGGTTGATTTGTTCAGTTTGGGTTCCAGGATATTTTCACCGATTTTTTGGTAGAACACCTCAGGTTTAAAGGGTTTGGTAACTACATCGTTGCAGCCGGCTGCATAGAAACTCTCCAGGCTGTCGTCCAGGGATATGGCCGTAAGGGCGATGATGGGTGTTTCCTTGTCCGTTTTCCTGATCTCAATAGTGGCTTCCACCCCGCTGATGCCGGGCATATGGATGTCCATGAGAATACCGTCATAGTCGTTTTTCGAAGCCATTTCAACCGCCTCATAGCCGTTATTGGCTATATCGCAGCTGATATCTTTCTTATTGAGCATTTTACGCGTGATCACCTGGTTGATCTTGTTATCCTCAACTACCAGCACGTGCAATCCGGCAAGATCGTATTCCTTTTCTTCTATTTCAAATGGTATCTCATCCACCATGCTGTCTTTGCTCTTAAGCGTAAGTTCAAAGAAGAAGGAACTACCCCTGCCTACCTCGCTCTGAAGCTGAATCCTGCTGTTGAACAAGCCCAGGAGACTCTTTACAATGGTCAGTCCAAGGCCGGTGCCACCGTATTCGCGATTGATCTGAATTGAGCCCTGCTCAAAACTGTCAAAAATATGCTTTTGCTGCTCGTGGGAAATACCAATTCCGGTGTCTTTGACTTCGAAATAAATGGTAACCTCTTCCTCCATTTTCTTGACCAGCTTGGCGATGACCTTGACTTCCCCATTCTTGGTAAATTTCAAGGCATTGCCAATGAGGTTCATAAAGATCTGGGATAACTTAAGCGGATCACTCATCAAATGCCTGGGGATAGACTCATCATAACTCAGGGATATTTTAGTATGATTTTTCTTGGCGCTTGCCTGCAGTGATTCTATGACCTCAGTAAGGATCTTTTTCAGATTGAGCTCAATGGTCAGAGGCTCCAGTTTGTCCGCGTCAATCTTATTGATCTGTAAAATATCATTGATAAAGTTCAGCAGGTAGTCTCCTGAAAATTTAAGGGATTTCAGATGCTCTTTCTGGTGATCGCCGGGGTTTTCCTCAAGTAAGAGATGGGTAAGTCCTGTAACGGCGTAAAGCGGAGTTCGCAATTCATGGCTTACCGTAGAAAGGAAATTGGTCTTTGCTTCCATAGCCTGAACGGCTGCATCCCTGGCTGCCTGAAGTTCGCGATTTTTGGTTTGCAACAGATCGTTGGTCTTTAACTTGATCTGATTGTTCCTGTACAGGGATACGGCCAGCAGTGAGATGATCGTTAAAAAGGCAGAAGTAAGGATGGCAGTAAGTTCAGATCGATTGGCAGATTCGCTTAGATCTTCAATTTTCGAGTCCTGCCTGGTGATCTCCTCTTTCATAAAATCAAACTGGATCCTGTCTGCAGTTTTGGCTTCGGCCTTTACCTTTTCAATGGTAAAGACGGAGTCTTTAATACCCAACAAATTCCTGCTGTGAACTAAAGCCTGATCATAAGCACTCAGCGATTCATAGGCTCCTATCAGAACTTCGTTAGATTCGTATACCAGTCTTTCCAAATTGTGTTCAGAGGCTATGGCAAGGGCTTGTTTGCCGTTCTTGATACTTTCTTCAAAGTTCTGAAGCTCCGCATTAAGCCTGGCAAGACCCATATGCGCCTTGGCCATCAGTGCTTCTTTCTCATAAATATCATTGTTTACCACCAGCGAATTGAAGTTAGTTGCAGCACTGTCATACTTATCAATACTGAGGTAAATATTCCCTTCCAGCAGTAAAATATTGTTGATGAGGTTTCTGTCATTGCTCAACTGCCTGGCTTCGTTGAGCATGAAAATCGCCTGGAAATTATTGCCGCTGTCATAGAGCAGCTGCGCCTCCAGAAATTTGTGAACGGCCCTGCCGTAGGGGTAGGCGAGTTCATTGAGCAATACAGCTGCGCGGTCCCAGTAGAAGATGGTGGTTTCCCTTTTGTCCATTTCCAGGTACAGCTGGGCAAATTTGTGGTAGCAGTCTACCAGTCCTTTGGCATTTTCATTGGATTCAGCTAAGGTAGCCGCCTTGTCTAAAGTTTCCAGGGCAAGATCCATATTGTTTTGGTTCTTGTATATCCTGGTGCGATTAAAGTAAAACTCAATATCGTCAGATTCCAGATCGGATTCCTGAGCCCAAAATGCTGTAGTGCAGCAAAGAAAGAAGCAGAATATCAGGGCAAGATGTAATCTTTTATGTAAGATTCCAGATCTCAATAAAATAGCATTTTGGTCAAGAGGAGCTCAAAACAGGTATGCTTATGAGGGTGCAATATCCATTTCAGAACTTCTCGTAGGTTGTTTAAGTTATCCTAAATTCAAACGTTCAGGACGTCTAACTATTGTTCAAAAAGTGCATTTCGATCAGTGATTTCGCACAAATAATTCAAAATACAGGGCAGAATTGCAAATTCTATCAAAAGTATCATAATTTTCTCAATAAGGCCCTTCATTTGCAGCCATAATCCAGTTGCTAGCAAAAAGTGAGAATAAATACCGGATTTTCCTCAGACCCTGAACGCTGGCTTGGGCCGTAATAAATGGCGGTTCGAAGCATTCAGATCCAACTGTAGAACGGATTTATACCGGGTTTGAGAATGCTGCGTGATGCGTCAATTAATGGATATGTTTGTGTGCTTTGTAGGAAGAACGAACCAGGGCACCGCTTTCAACGTGTCTGAAGCCCATTTCAAGGCCTATCTTCTCATACTTCTCGAACTGTTCCGGTAATATGAATTCTTTGACCGGAAGGTGTTTTTTAGAAGGTTGCAGATATTGTCCTATGGTAAGGACATCCACATCGGCCTGCCTGAGATCTTTCATTGTTTCCAGCACCTCTTCTTCCATTTCCCCGAGCCCAAGCATGATTCCGGATTTTGTCCGGTTAATGCCCTGTTCCTTGAGATATTTCAAAACGCCAAGACTCCTGTCGTATTTGGCCTGTATCCTTACTTCCCGTGTCAGTCGCCTTACTGTTTCCATGTTATGTGAAACCACTTCAGGGGCCACTTGCACGATGCGGTCCAGATGGCTGTGGATCCCCTGGAAATCAGGAATTAGTGTTTCCAGAGTGGTTTCTGGATTCATACGCCTGATGGCATTAACAGTTTCGGCCCATATGATAGAACCCATATCTTTCAGATCATCCCGGTCTACCGATGTGATCACGGCGTGTTTAATACCCATGATCTTAATGGAACGGGCCACTTTTTCAGGTTCTGCCCAATCTACCTGCTCGGGTCTGCCGGTCTTTACCCCGCAGAAACCACAGGAGCGGGTACAAACATTTCCGAGTATCATAAAGGTTGCCGTACCTTCTCCCCAGCACTCTCCCATATTGGGACAGCTTCCGGAAGTACAAATGGTGTGCAGGTCATATTTGTCTACCAGACCTCTTAGCTGTGTGTATTTCTTACCAGTGGGTAGCTTAACCCTTAACCACTTGGGCTTGGATCGGGGTGGAAGTACATGCGCGGCCGTTTCGGTACTCATAGAAACTTTTTATGCAAATATACAAACTATTTCGGCGGTATGACCAGGACTTAAACAGCCAGTTTTACAGGGTTTAAGAGCTTATTGAGTTGGGTGGAAGCAAGTGTTTAACGGTCCTTGGATTTGATGATTTCGGCCAGTAATTTCTTGGCCCTGAGCAACTTTACCTTTACGTTGTTTATAGGTTCTCCCAGCTCCCTGGCGATGTCTGCATAGGACATTTCATTAAAATAACGCAAATTGATCACTTGCTGGTAGTGGGGCTTCAGTTGCTTGATATGACGCAGGAGGGAAGCGAGATTCTGTTCGGTAATCAAAAGGTCTTCGGCAGTGGGAGCATCGTCAAGCACCCGGGTGATGGCCTCATTGTTACCGGCTTCTGTACTTTCCAGAACATTCCTTTTTCTCTTGCGGATGAGGTCTACATGAAGATTTTTGGAGATGGTGATCAACCAGGTCTTAAATTCAAAAGACTCATCGTAGGTGTCTATTTTATCGAAAGCTTTAGAAAATGTCTGGATGCTGATGTCTTCGGCGTCGTTCTCGTTTTTGGTGCGCACCAGTTGAAATCCGTATACATCATTCCAAAAAGTATCCAGAAGCGTACTAAAAGCAATTTGGTTGCCCTGTTTTGCCTTTCTGATGGTATTCTTTATATCGTCGGTTTTTTCCAAGGGGGGTAGAGAGCGAGACGGGGTGAGCCGATTTTAATGATATTCAGTAGCAGTTTCTCTACGGCAGTCCTGCTCATCGGGCAGCTTGCCACAGTAGCCACATGCTTCGCCATCTTTGTTGAGGAAAGGATTCTGGCTGGCACAGGTACCTGCAAATTTCCCGTCTTTCTTTGACCAGATTTTGATAGCGATCCCAAGAAAGGCGAGTGCCAATAAGCCAATAGTCAGCAGTAAGAGTTTCATTGCTACAATTTAAACAAAGGTACAAAATAAAAGCCCCTCAGAAAGGGGCTTTAGGACATCTTTGTGGTTTAAAAGGGCTAATACGAAATATTGGCCACAATATTCTGAACGGTGGGCGTTTCATTACCACCTTTTGGTTCTATAGTGATATAACTAACTGCGTTCTTGGCATAAGGCAGGGCCCGCAGCTTGTCCTTATCTTCTACGTTCCTGATAACCCCGAGGTTGACCATTTCACCATTGACCTCTGCCCACATCTGATAGTCGAAGTCTTCCGGTAAATTGGGAAGGTTTCTAACATTGATATAGGCGAGTTTTTTTACGGGATTGATGTAAGCAACCGCCTTTAATTCTTTGGCCTTCTTATTGCCATTCACCATGTATTTCCTGGTCTGAGGATTATTTAGAACGATGAACTGGTTTCTAACATCTTCCAGTTGATTTTTCATGTCCTCTTCCAGGTCCTTTATGCGGTTATTTACAATATTATTCTCTGCCTGCAAGCTCTGGTTCTGGTTCCAGAAGAAATAGGAAGAACCTGCAAATAACAATGCGGTAATGCTAGCCGCAATCGCATATCTGCGGAAACGTCGTCTTCCGGCATTCTGCGCCTTGATCTTGTTCAGTATCTTTGTGCGCAGTCCTTCCGGGGCCTTTACTGCATGCATCTTGGCAAAAGTCTCCAGATTTTCCTGGAGTTCATTGTAAATTTCCCTGACTTCCGGATACATGGCGATATACCGTTCTACCTGCAGGGTCTCCTCCGTATTGGTGGTCCCGATCAGATATTTTTCCAGTAAATCTGTTTCCAGAAATATGCGAATCTTTTCTCTCATAATATTAGACTTAAAATCGGCACAAGTATCAAGGTTGGGGTTTCATAGATCTTTTTTAGCTCTCTCAATCCGATTTTCAACCTGGATTTTATAGTGCCCAAAGGTATGTCCAACTCATCGCTGGCCTCCTGCTGGGTCATGCCTTGAAAAAAGAGCGCATCCAGGACTATCTGGTACTTCTGCTCTATCTTATCAAGGTTTTCCCTGACATCCATGAACTCTGGCTTGATACTCTCAATGCCTACACTATATACGTCTGAAACGTCTATTTGGATTTCCTTATCAGTCTTTGTGCTTATACTTCTCAGCTTGTCGATGGCCGTATTTCTGGTAATCCTAAAAAGCCATGTAAAGAGCTTGGCTTTGGTGCTGTCATATGAATCCGATTTTTTCCAGATCTTGACAAAACTTTCCTGCATGACATCCTGAGCCAATTCTTCATCGCGGACCACCTTGAGGGCTACCCCGTATAGCGTATCGCCATAATGCTCATACAGCAGGGAAATTGCCTTATCGTTGCGTTCCTGTAAAAGTTCAATGATATGTTTTTCAAGTAGTGTGCTCATCTACGGATCAGAGAGATAGAAAAATTAATATCCTTGGCGTCCAGGATCAAAAAATCACCGTATATAGTGTAAACGCTAATTTATAAAATTGATTGTTAATTAAGCGTTATCTCAATTTTTAATTAGATAAGTGTACAACTGGTTATTGTACATTTAGTTTTTGGTTAGTTTGGTTTGGTATAGCCCCTGCAGATTCGTTTGCAGGGGTTATTTTTTTGGTGATATCTGGCTTTTACCCAGCGTTGATAGATCTTATCACAGCAAGGGATATGACCATTTCTAACTTCTTATTCTGCCAGATTTGGTCGGATGATATTCACTTCCGGAATCAGCTCTATCCCGTAGGTGTTGTGGACCTCTTTTTGGATCGTATTCGCTAACTCCATGATTTCTGCGCCGCTGGCACTGCCGTAATTGACCAGAACCAGGGCCTGATCTTTATGCACTCCGGCATCGCCATATCTTTTGCCTTTAAACCCGCATTTCTCAATAAGCCAGCCTGCGGGCACTTTGTATGTGCCGTCCGCGGCCTTATAATAAGGTGCCTCGGGGAACTTTTCAGAGAATTTTGAAAAGGACTCGGAAGACAAAACCGGATTCTTGAAAAAACTACCGCTGTTGCCCAGAACTTTAGGATCGGGTAGCTTGCTTTGCCTGATCCGAATCACGGCATCGGAAACATCGCGTATGGTGGGTTCCGATATCTTATGGGATTCCAATTCCTTGGTGATGGCACCATAGCTGGTATTTATCCGGTGGTTTTTCTTGCTAAGGATGAGATTTACCGAAGTGATCACATATTTGCCCTTGCCCTCATTCTTAAAATAAGAATCGCGGTATCCAAACCGGCACTGTGCCTTTCCGAATCTCTGCAATAATCCGGTGCTCATTTCCATGGCCTCGCAGCTTTCAAAAACATCCCTGATCTCTACTCCGTAAGCGCCTATATTCTGTATGGGAGCCGTACCCACGCTGCCGGGAATGAGCGAAAGGTTTTCGAGGCCGCCGTAGTCCTGCTCCAGGGTCCATAGGACCAGATCGTGCCAGTTTTCACCAGCCATGACCTTTAGGGCCACCTGATCCGAATCTTCCCAGAGGACCCTGATGCCTTTGATGTTTATGTAAAGCACCAAATAAGGCAATGAAGCTGTTAGAAGGATGTTGCTTCCTCCGCTGAGAATAAATTTCTGAGGATATTCTTCAGAAAGCAAGACCTGCCTCAGGGTGTCTACGCTGTTTATTTCTATAAAATGCGTAGCCTGCACATCGATCCCGAAGGTATTATACGCTTTCAGGCTTATGTTCTCGAGAACCTTCAAAGGGACCTGTATTGTGTTAGAGCAGATTTCAAAAGGGCCACTGCGCGCTTTAATTTTTCTTTTTCCAAAACGTAAGCGATCCTGATTTGATTTTTACCCAGCCCGGGAGTCGCATAGAATCCCGCTGCCGGTGCTACCATGACCGTCTGGCCGTCTTCTTCAAAGCTCTCAAGCAGCCATTGCGCAAAATGGTCCGCATCCTCCACCGGTAATTCGGCCATACAATAGAAGGCACCCTGCGGTTTGGCTACCAACAGGTCAGGGATAGATTGAAGCTGCTCAATCAAAATATTCCTGCGTTCTACATACTCTTCGATGACGGCGTCAAAATATTCCTGCGGTGTATCCAGGGCGGCTTCACTGGCAATTTGGGCCAGGGTAGGAGGAGACAATCTCGCTTGGGCAAATTTGAGGGCTGTTTTGATCACATCCTTGTTTTTTGTTACCAAACACCCGATCCTGGCCCCGCACATACTGTATCGCTTAGAAACAGAATCGACCATGATCGCATGGGCTTCCAGTCCCTCCTCCTGGAGCACAGAATAGTGTTCCCTGTTATCATAGGTAAACTCGCGATACACTTCATCAGCTACCAGAAAAAGATCGTGTTTTTTAACCAACCGGGCCAGTTTCGCGATCTCTTCCCTGCTGTACAAATAACCGGTTGGATTTCCCGGGTTGCAGATAAGAACAGCCCTGGTCTTGTCTGTTATGTGTTTTTCGAATTGTTCAATGGGCGGTAACGCGAAATTCTTATCAATAGCAGATACCACCGGCACCACTTTTAATCCCATGGCTGTGGCAAATCCGTTGTAGTTGGCATAGAAGGGTTCCGGGATAATGATCTCATTACCCGGATCAGCCACACTGCCCATGGCAAATGAAAGGGCCTCGGAACCCCCGGTTGTCACTATGATATCGCCTGCAGTACAATGAATCTCTTGTTTTGCATAATAGGCAGCCAGTTTGGACCGATAGGTCTCGGATCCTTCTGTCCTGGAGTACTCAAGTACTTCCAATTGATGGTTCCTTACTGCATCCAGGGCAATTTTCGGCGTTTTGATATCCGGTTGTCCTATATTCAGGTGAATGACTTCAACACCTCTTTTCTTGGCATCCTCGGCAAAGGGGACCAATTTTCTGATAGGTGATTCAGGCATGGAACGCCCTTTATTCGAAATGGAAGGCATACAATTAAATTATTAGGCAAAAATGAGAAATCAATAGCTATCAAACAACTCATAGCAAAAGATAATCCGTTGAACTAACAGAATGTTAAATTATCGGTTCCAAGCGCTATTTTTTCATAACTTTAAGAGACATCAAACTAAAAATGAACGGTTTGCGATCATATTGGCGAATTTTACCGGCTCTGATATTCACGCTTACAATGGCGGTGAATGCTCAGCAATTCAACCTGCCCAAAGGAGAAGTTGCAGAGAAAGTAAAGTTTGAGCTGGTAAACAACCTGATCATCGTTCCGATGGAGATCAACGGGGCCAAACTATCTTTTATACTAGACTCCGGGGTAAAAAAGCCCATACTTTTTAATCTTTCAGATCAGGATTCCATTCAGTTAAACAATGTGTCGGAGATCAATATACGCGGACTTGGAACCGGTGATCCGATCAAAGCCCTTCGATCAAACGGCAATACATTCAAAATCAAGAATATAGTCAACAATAATCAACAGGTCTATGTGATACTGGACAAGGGGATGAATTTCTCACCCAGCCTGGGCTTCCCGGTTCACGGAATCATAGGTTATGACCTGTTCAGAGATTTTGTAGTGGATATTAACTACAA
>JBPEXP010000419.1:0-4797 GCA_052031475.1 Flavobacteriaceae bacterium
CCCGGTCTCGAAGGTCTGGTGCACCGGTGGCGGTTGGTGTACCCTGCCTGTAATGGGTTCAAAGTCGTGAATGGAAAATCCATAAGGGAAATTGTATCCGTCCCATCCCACTACGTCAAAAAGATGTGAAGCATATACCATATGATGAAGCTGACCCTGTTTCTTAACCTTGATCAGGAATTCGCCTTTCTCATCATGGGTTTGTAGGTTTTCAGGCAGCTTAAAATCCCGCTCGCAGTAAGGAGAGTGCTCCAGGTGCTGGCCGAACCAGTTCCGGTATCTTTTAGGTGTGTAGATGGGGTGGAAAGACTCTGCAATTAGAAGGCGGTTATCCTTATTCTCAAACTGGATCTGGTAAATCATTCCCCGTGGAATGAGCAGATAATCTCCCGGCACAAAGGGTATTTCGCCCAACAAAGTCTTCAGTGTTCCGCTGCCTTCGTGTACAAAGAGCAATTCATCAGCATCGGCGTTTTTATAGAAATACTCATCCTGTGATTTCCGCGGAGCCGCTAAACCAATATGAACATCGTTGTTAAAAAGGACTACCTTCCTGCTTTCCAGGAAATCGTCTGCAGGACTTACTTCAAAGCCCTTGAGCAACCTGGATTTGATATTGTAGGTAACGGCGGCCTTTGGAGACACATCCAGGGTCTTACCTACTTCCTTAACCATGGTAGGTCTGTGCAAATGATACATCAAACTAGACATACCGTCAAAACCAATGGTTCCGAACAATTGTTCATAGTGGAGACTGCCATCCTTCTTCTTGAATACCGTGTGTCTCTTATGTGGAATTTTGCCTAATTTATGATAGATGGGCATAGGAACAGCTCTTTATATTTTCCTCAATAAAAATACGATAAATAAAAGAGGTTTTAAAGCCGGATTGGCTAATTCTGGTAAGGGGATCCTGTGATGAACGGGGATTGCTGCCAATGAAAAAAGCCCTCCTTTATTCCCTTTAAACCGAATCTATCGGGAGGGAGGAAAGCCTTTCATTGGGAGGCACTAAACTGTATTTAGTGACCTCAACCTTAGCCTCAAATCAATGAGGCTCAACACAACGATGCAAATATAGAAAAGCTTTTTTATATACGCCTCATTATTGGCGGTTCAATCTGAAAGGCCTCACAATCAATCGGGCTGCCTTATCGTAGTTAATATAGTTGTAAACCCAATTGAAAAAGACGATAACGCGGTTTCTGAAACCAACCAGAGACATCAGATGGATGAACATCCAGATAAACCAGGCAAAGAAACCACCGAAACTTACAAAGGGCAGGTCTACTACTGCCTTATTCCGCCCAATGGTTGCCATACTACCCTTATCGTTGTATTCAAATTCTTTCATATCCTGATTTTTGGACAGAGCCTTCAGGTTGGCAGCCAGCAGTTTTCCCTGCTGAATGGCCGGTTGCGCCACCTGCGGGTGACCTTCAGGAAAAGCCTCGGTTTCCATATAGGCCACATCGCCTACAGCAAAAACATTCGTATAGCCCTCTACACGATTGAAGCGGTCTACGCGGTATCGGTTGAGTCTTGGGTGGATGGAATCTTCACGGATTCCCGGGATGGAAGCCCCGGTAACTCCTGCGGTCCAAATAAAGTTCCTGGTATTCATGCTTTCTCCTCCATTCATCGTCAACACTTCCCCGTCATAATCTTTCACCAGTGTCTTTAAATGTACCTGAACACCCAGGTTTTCCAGGAATTCAAGGGATTTTCTGGAGGCAGTTTCACTCATCCCCGAAAGCAGTCGGTCTGACCCTTCGAAGAGGTGAATATGCATTTCGCTAATATCAAGGTGTTTGTAATCCTTTGGAAATACGTGTTTTTTGAGTTCCGCAAAAGCCCCGGCCAGTTCTACGCCGGTAGGACCCCCTCCTACGATGCAGAAATTCAATAGGGCCTTTCGCTCTGCTTCGTCATTACAGTAGTCGGCACGCTCAAAATTCTGTAAGATCAGGCTTCGGATATTCAGGGCCTGAGGAACAGATTTCATGGGCATAGAATATTTCTGTACCGATTTATTGCCAAAGAAATTGGTCCGTGTGCCGGTAGCAATGACCAGGTAGTCGTAAGAGATCGAACCGATATCCGTTTCGATAAAGTTTTGATCTGTATTTATTCCTTCAACGGTTGCCATCCTGAAGTGGAAGTTCTTATGCCTCTTCAGGATCTTCCTGATGGGATATGCAATGGAATCAGGTTCCAGTCCGGCCGTAGATACCTGGTAGAGCAGTGGCTGAAAGGCGTGGTAATTCTGCCTGTCTACCATAACGATCTGGTAATCCGATTTTCGGAGTGATTTAGCCAGGTTTATCCCCGCAAAACCACCGCCAATAATGACAATTCTCTTTTTATCTGTAAGAGGAAGATTCATATCGCAATTTTGTCTCAAAAATAAGGAAACCCTTACCGTTCATCGATAATATTCACTAATTGTTGTTTTTGGTCAAATCGGACAAAAATCAACTTAAGGGGATAAGATGATTTCAGCAATGCATTTCATCGATAAGGGCCGGTGGTTAATCGGTTCATAAAGGGTTGTAACTAACTGACTTATAACTTTATAATTGGTTTAACACACCGCCTACACTGCTTACTATGACCAGAAAACTAATCTTTAGCCTGCTATTGATGTACGGGGTTCTCTCCTGCACCAAAGATTCCACCGAGTCCTTCTCGTCAGTGGAATCGGCATCTGTAGTATCCCAGCCTGCTGCCAAAGAAACTGTTTCGGTTGATGTGCATGCAGAAGAACATTGTACTTACCTGTGGATTTCCAGCATGCAATTCTCTAACGGACTTTTGGAAAGTGCTGAAGGAACAGACTTCGTTTCCCTGTACGACAATGCACTGTCTGCACTTTCTTTTATGGCTGCCGGGGATTTTAAAAAAGCCGAAAAAATACTGGATTACTTTCAGAACAGGATCGATATTGAATTGACGTCCGGTAGCGGCGGATTTTATCAATTCAGGGATATCAGGGGAGACAATAGGAGGAATCGTTGGTTGGGAGATAATGCTTGGCTGCTGATTGCGGTAAATAATTACGAGGCCATGACGGGCAGCAATCGCTACGAGTCCCTGGCCCGATCTCTGGAGCATTGGATCCGTTCCCTGCAGGATGTTGATGGAGGTCTCTGGGGCGGTTACCGGGAAGATGGAACAAGGATACATAAAATCAGTGAAGGAATAATTACCGCGTTCAATGCTGTAAAGGGATATGATTCCTTCCACCAAGGGATACTTAGCTTTATGGAAAAAGAACGCTGGAACGCCCAAGACGGTCTGCTGGTTGCCTGGCCTGATAACAACCAATACTACTATGCCCTGGACCTGATTCCATTGGGTTATATGATCCTTGAAGACTTTCCCGAATCCACACTGCAGCAGGCCAGTCGTTTTTACACAAGTCAGATCTCCGAGCTTACCTCAAGGCAGGTAAAGGGCTACTGCTTTGATGAGGACAAGGATGTGATTTGGCTTGAAGGAACGGCACAGATGGCACTGGCCTATCACTCTGCGGAAAGACAGGAAATTTCAAAAGGGCTGCTGGAAGATTTGCAGCTCATGGTGGCGGAAAAGTCCGATCCCGGGATCCACCAGGGCCTGCCCTACGCCTCTAATATGGGTAGCAGCTACGGCCCAGACCCCTTATGGGATCACGCCGATAAACAAGCGGCCCTGTCATCCAGCAACTGGTACTTTTTTAACAAGATCGGATTCAATCCATTGTCCCTTGGCTATAATAAGAATATCCCGTCAAGCCATAAATTCTGGACTTCAGATTTACCATTGCCTTAACAGCCAAAAAGCTGGCTTTCTGATATCTTGCAGGAAAAAAGATGAAATCTACTGCTATGTTCTGGGTGGCTATGACCACCATAGTGCTAATTACGGTTACCATAATGGCCAGTATGGGTTTCCCATTTAACTGGGTCTTTTATATTACCCTGCTGGGTCAATTTATGGTTGTATATATGGTGTACCGGGTATTGACTGATAATTACACCACGGACAAGACCTTTGAAGACTTCTATGAAGATCATCCTGTAAGGGAATACTGAGAATTGAGCTTTATTCCGGGATTACCAGGAGCGGTAATTTGGTATGGAAAGCCACCCTCTTAACCACAGGTTCCCTGATCAATTCCTCCAAAAATCCATGTCGGTAATGGACCAATGCCAGCATATCCATGTCAAATTCTTTTAGGAAGTACTGAAGCACATCGGACTTGCCGGTAAAATAAGGCAACCAGTGATACTCATGTGGCGTATCCTTAAAATATTCGTCAAGGAGTTCCATATTGGCCTGCTGATAACGATCCAGTTCTTCATTTTCGTTGATGTGAATGATATCCACGTTGGCATCAAAAATTTTGGTCAGGGATAGTAATGGTTGTAAAATTTCAAGGCTGAAGCTTCTCCTGAAATCTGTTGCAAAAGCAATCCTGCCTGGTTTTTTAAAGGAAAAGCCTTCCGGAATTACCAGTACGGGGCAATGACGTGCTGCTTTGATCATTCGCACTGTATTACTGCCTAAAAAGATCTCGCTGATTCCGGAGGCACCCTTGGTCCCGGTAATGATCAGGTCTATTTGATGAGAATCAACCATGTCATTGATCTTATCGGTCAGCAAGCTGAATGAAGAAACCGTCTCAAAGTGATGACCGGGATATTTACACTCCAATTCTATCTGTTCAAGAACTTCTTTAAGCCCGGATTCAGAGAAACGCCTTTCATTATCCTCAGGCAGGCCTTCGTGAACACTGGCGGCCATAAATCGGCT
>JBPEXP010000042.1:0-1956 GCA_052031475.1 Flavobacteriaceae bacterium
CACGTAAGGATACCTGGGCAGTGTAATTATCCAATCCCAGTGAATTGAGGACATAAATGCTCAAATCAATTACATTTTTAAACTCCTCATCCAGTTGCTCCGGAGTGCAAAAAATATGGGCATCGTCCTGAGTAAAACCCCTCACCCTTGTAAGCCCGTGTAATTCACCGCTTTGTTCGTAGCGATAGACAGTACCAAATTCTGCATATCGCTTAGGTAAATCCCGGTAACTAAAAGGTTGGGCCTTGAAAATTTCGCAATGGTGGGGGCAATTCATCGGTTTCAGCAGAAACTCCTCTTCATCTTTTGGCGTATGTATGGGTTGAAAGCTGTCTTCGCCATATTTGGCGTAATGTCCCGAAGTAACGTAGAGTTCTTTCTGCCCTATATGGGGAGAAATGACCATCTCGTACCCGGCTTTTTTCTGCGCCTTTTTCAAGAATTGCTCCAAGCGTTCCCTCAAAGCTGCTCCTTTGGGTAACCATAGCGGCAGACCTTGTCCCACTTTTTGGGAAAATGTGAAGAGTTCCAATTCCTTGCCCAATTTTCGATGGTCGCGTTTTTTGGCCTCCTCCAGCATCTCCAGGTATTCTGTGAGTTCTTTTTGCTTTGGAAAGGATATGCCGTAAACCCGGGTTAACTGAGGATTGTTTTCGTCACCACGCCAATAAGCTCCGGCAATACCGAGTATTTTGATGGCCTTGATAATCCCGGTATTGGGAATATGACCTCCTTTACAGAGATCTGTAAAATCGTCATGGTCACAAAAACTTATCTCACCATCTTCAAGGTTCTCAATCAGCTCAATTTTATAAGGATTATTCTGGGCTTTGTAAAAAGCCAGGGCATCTGATTTAGAGACCTCCCTCATCTTAAAATCATGCTTTCCCCTGGCAATTTCAAGTGCCCTTTTTTCTATTTCAGGGGCGTCCTTATCGGAAATATTATGCTTCCCAAAGTCCACATCGTAATAAAATCCATTTTCAATAGCAGGACCTATGGTAAGCTTAATCCCCGGGTATAGTTGTTCGAGGGCCTGGGCCACTACGTGTGAAGATGAATGCCAAAAAGCTTTCTTGCCCTCATCGTCATTCCAGGTGTATAATACCAGATCCCCGTCTTTTTCCAAAGGGGTATTCACCTCCACCGTTTCACCTTGGTAACTGGCAGAAATAACATTGCGTGCCAAACCCTCGCTGATGTCTTTAGCAACATCCATGGGGGTAGTACCTGGAGGCATTTTTTTTACTGTTCCGTCTGGTAGGGTAATAGCTATCATTGGTGGGATCGCTCCGTTAAGTCCGCAAAGATAATATCTTGCCAGAACGATGACAATTTAAAGCAGAGAATTTGCAAAGGGCAGATGGTCACAGAAAACGTAATATCTAATTTTTGCGGCCTCCAAACACAGCTTCCACCACGACCTTTATACTGTAAAACCCCATCGCTATAGCAGCAATCGCCAGCAGCAAGCCCACAACGAGTACCGGAATGTAAAAGGGATGGTCCTGGTTCTTAAAGGCCTGATATAATACCCAGGGCGCCAGAAACATTAGCCCAACGGTATATCCAAGAAACTTTATGCCCTTAATCAGTAAAGCTTTATCGGTATTCATTTCGGAAAGCTTTTAGAGTCGCATACTGTTAACCCTTTATTCACTTTTCAATGGTAATTGATTTGGTAAAGAATTGCGAGATGGCGAAATATCCCAAAGCAAAATTATCCGGGTCTCCAACATTATCAAAAGTGTCTATATTATCAATATCAGTGGCATTGATCACGTTGCCGCGAACTGTTGCCACAGGAGTTTGGAACGGACCCTGGAAATCTCCAGCCTGTATAATAAGCTGATTCATGTAATTGTAGAATTGCTCGGTTGCGCCCAGGATACTTATGTTTATCACCTGACCATCCTCTAATGTATTATCGTAGAAGTAGGAAAAAGAAAATTGCTG
>JBPEXP010000420.1:0-2405 GCA_052031475.1 Flavobacteriaceae bacterium
ATGCCGAATATGATCGTCTAACCAAACTTGGGGTTGAATTTAGTGTAAAACCCACTGAAATGGGAACGGTGAAATTTGCTGTTTTTAATGACACCTGCGGAAATAATATGCAGATTGTGGAAACTCTTTGAAGAAAGTCCCTGGCCTTCAAAGGGTATATAACATCCTCAGACTTTGGAAGGTTCGGAAAAATTTTTCTGTATTGAAGAGAATTATTAATAAACCTGGTTGACTAAGCATCATGAGAACAACTACCTTCCTAACCTTTGTAGGTGACCAATGTGGAAAGGCTGAAGAAGCGATCAATTTCTATACTTCTATATTCCCAAACTCTGAAATAAAAAGCATAACCAAATACTCGGAAGGTGAGGCAGGAGGCACTACTGAACTTATTAAATTTGGCATATTTACACTGAATGGAACGGATTACATGGTTTCTGAAAGCAACTATGATCACGCCTGGTCATTTACACCTGCCGTTTCAATTTTCATCACAGACAATTCTAATGTTCTGATCCAAACAGTTTTCGAAAAGCTGTCTTCCAATGGGGGCCAGATCATGGTTCCGCTGGACAATTACGCAGGTGAAGGCGACTACGGATTTGGTAAAAAATTCGGATGGTGTGAAGACCAATACGGTGTATCGTGGCAATTTGTACTGACTTAAAAGGGATAGATAAGTAGCTTTTATTAGATATCAAACTACTCGAAAGAAAATAATTGCCACCCCACTAAAGAAGTGCCCCGCCTTTACTTCAACAGAATCAGTCTTTTAAAATAAAGAACTGGATCCCTGGCTTGGCCATTGAATCAAATAATTGTTTCAAAAGTCTATTTTAATCGTCTAATTATTATAATCGACCATAAATATTTGAAATCCAATAGAAATATCGCCAGAACTGTAGGGGTGTTATTCTTGCTACAAATGACTACGGCAGTCATAAGCCATAGCGTCATCCTACAGCCGATTTTTCGCCAAACTGATTACCTGATTGAACTAGCTTCGAATGCCACAGCGGTAAGAATGGCCGTCATATTGGATCTGCTATGTGGTGCTTCGGTTTTCGCAATTTCAGTGCTCTTATTTCCTATACTGAAAAAGTTTAGTGAACGCCTTGCTCTTTGGTATGTGGGTGTGCGCCTTACAGAATTATTGAGTTTTATGATCAGTGGATTTATTCTGCTGACGTTGTTGAAGATAGGTATGGAACTAAATATGGCTTCTGCCAATGAATTAGGACAAAGTGAATCCATCGCTGCTTATTTACGCAATGCAAGAGGCAATCTTCTGAATATCTCGCTGCTGATATATTGTTTAGGAGCATGGTCCTTCTATGGACTTCTATATTATTCAAGACTCCTTCCAAGATTCATATCCGTCTGGGGTATTTTGGGAGTCTGCCTGCTTTTCATCAAGATCTCGTCCAGTATCTTTGGTAGTTCAGTTGGAGGGATTTGGATTATGATGCCATTAGGATTGAATGAGCTATTTTTAGGTCTGTGGCTCATTATAAAGGGCTTCAATTTTAATAAAGCTTCCAGTCGCTTAAACTAATATTAATAGGAAATTTAAAGGCCGCTTACCGCTTTTACATGGCAGCTATATCAGAACTTCGCATAAAATGAATGCATCAACTAAAAAATTTAGTTTTATAAAACTTTTTTTTCTCTCAATTACTTTCATTGTTCTTTATTCATGTTCCAATGTTTCCTACCCGATTGCATATTCATCAAACGATTCGGGCAACAGGGAAATTTTTCTGACCGATGCCGAAGGTAAGGCCAAGGTAAAAATTACCCATTTTGCTGGAGCCGATGGATACCCCGCCTGGTCACCAGACGGTAAACGTCTGGCTTTCTACGCCAAATATGATGATGGAAACACATGGTCAGTGCACACCATGAATAGTGATGGTAGTGACAGGAGAAGACTTACCCATGAAAAAAACAAATGGGATAGTTCTCCTTCCTGGTCACCGGATGGGAAAACGATCGTTTTTGGTAGAGAGTACCGGGATTCTGAGGAGAATTGGCAGGAAGAAGTATGGATCATGAATGCTGATGGAAGCGAACAGAAGCAAATAGAATTACTGAAGGGAAGAGCACCGAGTTATATGCAGGACGGACGAATACTCTTTCATTCCAAAAGCCCACATAGCAATATTTGTATAGCCAATACAGATGGCAGTGACCTTATTTTATTAACTAATAATACAGCCGAGGATTGGTCACCTATGCTTTCACCTGATGCCAAGGAGATAGCGTTTATTTCCAACCGGGATGGAAATCAGGAAATTTACGTAATGGATATCGATGGGTCCAGTCAAAAAAGACTGACCTTCAATGAAGTGGCCGATTGGGGCCCATGCTGGTCACCGGATGGCGCTAAAATACTTTTTGCCTCC
>JBPEXP010000421.1:0-3821 GCA_052031475.1 Flavobacteriaceae bacterium
TACACTGAAAATGAAGAAATAATTAAATAATCAACTCAGAAATATCCGGTAAAAGAGGATGTGAAATGAAGGATATTATTGGAGAAAAATTCCCAAAAAATCGTATTTTAGAAGACTACCCTCAATCCAATCGAATATAACAAACAGACTAAATCAGCTATCGATGAAAATATATGATGAAAAGCACATTAAGAACGTAGTTTTTGTGGGAGCGCATAACGCGGGTAAAACGACACTCGCGGAAACCATGTTATTTGAAGCCGGATTAATAAACCGGCGCGGAACTGTTGAGAACAAGAATACCGTATCAGATTATCACGAAATAGAACACGAAAGGGGTACTTCTGTTTATGCCACCCCTTTGCACACAGAATGGCGTAATTACAAGATCAATATTATTGATACACCCGGTTTGGACGACTATGTGGGTGAAATAATTTCATCTATCCGGGTGGCCGATACCATAGTAACGGTCATCAACGCGCAACACGGGGTAGAGATCGGAACGGAGATCATATGGAATTATGTAGATAACTACCACAAGCCCACCATATTTGTGATCAACCAGATGGATCATATGAATGCCAATTACGAAGAAGCTGTAAAAGGGATTCGATCCCTGGTGGGAAACAATGCCGCAATTATCCAATATCCCATCAAAATAGACGGGGCACAGGCCATAATCGATGTCCTGAAAATGAAGTGCTACAAGTTTTCTCCTGAAGGTGGTAAGCCTGAAAAATTGGAAATTCCTGATGATCAGAAAGAAAGAGCCAATAAACTTCATAATGAACTTGTTGAAAAGGCCGCAGAGAATGATGAAGAACTTCTTGAATTGTATTTTGAAAAGGGAACACTGAATGAAGATGAAATGCGGCAGGGATTCAAAGCCGGGATGCTTAACCATGAATTGTTCCCTGTATTTGTGGTCTCAGCTCTTAATGACATGGGCAGTGGTCGGTTGATGGGCTTTATAGACAACGTGGCCCCGGCCGCAGCCGATCTGAAACCAGAACAAACCGTTGAAGGCGATGAACTGGACAGAACAAAAAAAGCGCCTACCGTCCTTTTTGTGTTCAAAACCATCTATCAACCCAGCCTTGGACAGATTACCTTCTTCAAAGTCAAATCCGGTGAAGTGAACGCCAATGACAGGCTGGAAAATTCCAGGAATGGCGAAACCGAGGTGTTGAACCAACTCTATATCATGGACGGTAAAAAGCGCGAGGCGGTTTCAAAACTGTCGGTAGGGGATATAGGAGCTACGCTGAAGCTAAAACATACCCTTACCAATGATACCCTCCATATGCCCGGCAAAAAAACCACCATCAAACCAATTAAATACCCGGAGCCGAGGACCAGGAAAGCTATTTCTGCCCTAAAGGAGCACGAAGAAGAGAAGCTGAGCGATGCCTTGCGAAAGATCCATTTGCAGGATCCTACGGTAGTCATTGAATATTCCAAGGAATTAAAACAGCAAATCCTGGGCTGCCAGGGCGAATTGCATCTGGCCACTATAGACTGGCTGCTTAAAAACATCTACGGGGTAGAAGCTAAATTTGAACAACCGCGGATTGCCTACAGGGAAACGATACAACGTCCGTCTAACGCTAATTACAGGCATAAGAAACAATCAGGCGGGGCAGGCCAATTTGCCCAGGTCCATTTGAAAATAGAACCCTGGAATCCCAATATGCCGGAGCCGGAAGGATTCAATATTCGCGGTAAGGAAGAAATAGATCTTCCCTGGGGCGGCAAACTGGTTTTCTATAACTGTATAGTTGGCGGAGTGATCGATGCCCGCTATCTGCCTTCCATTAAGAAGGGTATCCTTGAGGTCATGGAGGCCGGACCACTTACGGGTTCCTATATCAGGGATGTGAGAGTGATGGTCTATGACGGTAAAATGCACTCCGTAGATTCAAACGACATATCATTTAAGATAGCCGGAGCTCACGCTTTCAAAGATGCCTTCCTCAATGCAAAACCCAAACTGCTGGAACCCATTCAGGAACTTACAGTGAGAGTACCTGAAGATATGGTAGGTAGCGTGATGACGGACCTCCAATCTCGTCGTTCCATCATCTTGGGGATTGATAGTGAAAATCAATTCCAGATTCTGAAGGCTTCGGTACCTGAATCGGAATTGTTCGGCTATTCTACAGACCTGCGATCCCTGACTCAGGGCAAGGCAACTTTTAGCGCCAACTTTGATTCTTTTAAAGCAGTACCTCAGAATATACAGGCCAACCTGGTGAAAACAGATGAATAATACGGGCTGATCTCTTCAGAAAAAGTGAAGTACCAGCTTCCATGACATACTTACTCCTGTTGAAGTGCCTCCAGGATCTTTTGGTAGGTATCCATACTCGTATAGAGTTTGCCTCCTACATTTACGATAGGAGTGCGGAGTGAATCTATAGGGGTGTCCGGACCAAATGCCATTTGTAGTTGGTCCTTGATTTCTGTCTTTTCAGCGAGATCTTTAAGATCGTAAAGATATTTACCCTGATCCAGGTCTACGATCAGACTGTCGCAATTCTCACAGTTTGGGGTTAGATATACTACCAGGGGTTTGAAGGGCTTGATCTTGATCAATTCATATTCTCTCTTGAGCGCTCGGTTAGATAAGCTGTCGTTTACTTCCAGTTTGTAAGTGTAACTGGGTTGCTTGCCCCGCATAAGGACAATCGTTTTAAGATGTACTTTTGAAGTGGCCGGAACCCTTATAAAACGGGGCTTGGCCCTACTTTGTCTGAAATTAGTTCCGCTTACCGTAATCTTCACATCAAGATCCTGCTCATTCTCATTGACGGCGTAAAGTGCAATTCTGTTGGGAATTTTTTTCTCTTCGATCTTTACAGGTCTTTTCTGCGCCGAAACAGTCAGGAAACAAAATAAACAAGAGAGGATAAACAGTGATCTGGCCATAATTGTTCACTAAAGACAATCAATATAATAATTTCCCAAAAAGTCGAATGGCCATGAAGTTTAAATGCAATGATATTACATTGGTGCTAGCTCACCTTTTTTTCAACTTCCAAATTGGAAGGAAGTTCAAACACTTCGAGATCAAAGTAAGGTACAGCTGCCAAAATATGGTCAAAGATATCCGCCATGATGTATTCGTAATTCTGCCATCGCTTATCACTGGAAAAGGCGTAGATCTCAATCGGGATCCCTTGGGTAGTTGGCTCCAACTGCCTGGTCATCATGGTCATTTGCTGATTGAGTGCACTGTGATTCTCTAAATAGGTTTGAATATACTTTCTGAAAACCCCTATATTGGTCAGATTTCTGCCATTAATGGCCACCGATTTGTCTATATCCCTTTCCCGGTTAAATTCTTTGATCTTCTCATTCCTGGAGGTCAGATATTTGCTGATCAACTGGATCTTTTTTAACCCTTCTATTTCCTCTTCTGTCAAATATTTGATGCCCGACTGCTTGATGATCAGGGCGCGCTTGATTCTGCGGCCACCTGATTCGGTCATACCGCGCCAGTTTTTGAACGAATCTGAAATGAGCGCATAGGTAGGAATCGTAGTGATGGTCTTATCCCAGTTCTGGACCTTTACCGTAGCCAGGTTAATTTCGATGACGTCTCCGTCTGCTCCATATTTCTCAAAGGTGATCCAATCGCCAATTCGGACCATATCGTTGATACTTACCTGCAGGCTGGCAACAAAACCCAGTATGGAATCCTTGAAAATAAGCAGCACTACCGCGGAAGCAGCGCCCAGGGCAGTTACAAATTTCCACACCGTAGTGTCCGTAACAATGGCAAAGATGGCCATCAATCCGGCTACCCAGGCAAAAAT
>JBPEXP010000422.1:0-2048 GCA_052031475.1 Flavobacteriaceae bacterium
TCTGTAAATCCGGTAGGGTGGATGGTATGGCATGTGCTGCGCGTGGAAGATATGTTTCTCAGCACCGTGGTATTCTCATGTACACAGCTCTTTCACAAAGACAATTGGCAGGAAAAACTCAATATACATACAGCCCAGGTGGGTACAGGAATGAGTAAGTCTGAAGCGGATAGCCTGGCGGCTTCGATCAATCTGGTAGAGTTGGCAGCATACAATGAGGCTGTCCGGGAACATTCACTACGCCTTCTTAAATCTGTTCCCGATTTAAAAAATGATCAACTTGACCCAGCCAGCGCCATTGAGGAAAGATTAAAAGAGGCGATGGCATTTCCTGATGCCGTGGCTGAAGAACGGGCCCTGGCCTATGAACCCACACCGGTCTCTACTTGTCTACTAGGCGTAATTCATCACACCTATATGCATTTTGGGCAATATCTGGCACTGACCAAACCCCTATAGCCCATTGCATTAAGTAGGTGTTAACACCAATCCGTCAAATTATTCGTTAACTTGAGTTCTTGAGCAATTACGAAAGTGAAATTCTGTAGATCATATATATCTCTATACTTTATCATTTTGTTGTTCGCACTGTCCTGTAGCAGCAATTCCACGGAAGATATTCCCGAACAACAAACTCATTCTGATACTCAAAACTCTGATACCAGCGAAGAACCGCCTGCCCGGGACAACCGCAGCCTGGATGAAAAACTGGAGGACATCATTGAGTCTAAGGTGGGGGAGAATAAACTCAAAGGAGTTGCTGTTTCTATCCGGATCAATGGCATTGAACGCTGGAATTTCGTTAGGGGGTATTCAGACGAGCAAAACTTTATCAGCCCCGAGATGCGCTTTGGCATTGCTTCCATCACAAAAACAGTGGTGGCCGCGGCCATTATGAAGTTGGAGGAGCAGGGACTTCTCTCACTTGACGATCCAATTAGTGCCCATTTGTCTTTGAACCAGCCCAATATCGATGAATCAGTGACCATTTACCAGCTTTTAAATCACCAAAGTGGTCTTAAAGGATATTTTCAACACCCTGATATCTGGCCCAGGGTAGAGGGAAACCTGACCGCGGCTATTGATCCGTTGGAATTGGTAGATTACATCGGTACACCTGTCTTTGCGGTAGGAAGCCGTTACGAATATTCCAATTCTAATTACCTGATTTTGGGGCTGATCATAGAAGCGCTTACAGTCAAGACGGTGGGCGAAGTAATGCGAGAGCAGTTCTGGACACCTTTAGGTCTTCAAGCCATGTATTTTGGTGCCAATGAAGAGATTGAAGGGCCCATTGCGGCGCCGTGGCGAGATAATAACGGCGATGGCAACCTGGAAAACATCGCCGATCAATTTGGTCCGGCATACCACAGTATTTTTTACACCGCGGCAGACGTATTTGCAACAGCCTCAGATTTGTCTAATTGGGCCTATCTGCTGTTTACCGCTCAGGCTGTTTCTGAAACATCCCGCGATAAGATGACCACCTTTCTGGTACTGGACGATCCTATAGCCAATGGATACGGACTAGGAATCAGGCGGGTAAGATTGGGAGGCAGAAACACCTGGGGGCACACCGGAGGAATGCGTGGTTATGGCTCTTTTATGTTTTATGAACCGGCATCAGGCATCAGCCTGGTGCTGCTTAACAATCAAAGCAGATCTGAGAACGGTCCCTTGTTGAGATATCAAATGGTGGAAGAACTTTTTTACGAGTTATTTCTTTCCCTTTAGACTAATCACTGTATAATTATGCATTTATTTTTCTATGGTCTGTTTATGGATATCGAGATATTGCACAAAAAAGGCATTTATCCAACCAATCCGAGAAAAGCTTATCTGGATCATTACGCTTTAAAAATAGGTGAGCGCGCTTCATTGATTCCTTCCCCGGGGGAAAGGTCTTACGGATTATTGATGACCATGGGCAAAAATGATGCTGAAAAACTGTATTCACATCCCTCTGTAAGGGACTATATTTCGGAAGAAGTGGATACGGTGACAGATACGGGTGAAGTGGTCAAAGCATTTTGTTACAATTTGCCGGA
>JBPEXP010000423.1:0-6388 GCA_052031475.1 Flavobacteriaceae bacterium
GATTTGCAGTAAAAGCGTAAGCAGGAAAATGGACTGTGCAATGCGCCTGAGGTTGGGATAATCTCTTATCCCTTTCTGATTACCTACACGTATCATGGCTGCCACACCCAGTCCCATACCAAACATAAATGTCATACTGCTGAGGTTAAGCGCGATCTGGTTGGCTGCCTGCGGATTTTTGCCAAGGACACCGCTAAGCCAAATAGCGACGGTAAAGATCATGACTTCGAAAAACATTTGGAGCGCCGATGGGAACCCCAAATTGATAATCTTCTTTAAAACGGCTGAACTCAGTTTTCTGAAATTGAATTCCCTGACATAGTCTCCAGTTTTTGGCTTTTTCCACAAAAGGTACCAGATGTATGAAAGCATGATAAAACGAGAGGCCAGAGTCCCGATGGCCGCTCCGATAATGCCCAGCTTCGGGAATCCGAAGGACCCGAAGATCAGAAGATAGTTGATAATGATATTGATGACGTTGGCGATGATCGTGGCATACATGGGGTATTTGGTCTGCGACAGACCCTCCGAAAACTGCTTGAAAGCCTGGAACATGACCAGGGGTACCAGTGAAAAGGCGACGAGGTCTAGATAAGGCATGGCCAGCACTACTACTTCGGGCGGCTGATCCATGTGATACATCAGCGGTTTTAACAACAAGATGATTGCAAAGAGCGAAAAACCTAAAAGAGTGCAGAGGGTTAGGCCATGCTTCAGAGCACTTTTGGCCGATTGCTTATCTCCGGCCCCGTCTGCCTCGGCTACCAGAGGTGTAATAGCTGTGGAAAAGCCTATACCGAGGGACATGGCGATAAAGACAAAGCTGTTGCCAAGAGAAACGGCGGCCAGTTCTGCCGTACCCAACTGCCCTACCATGATGTTGTCTGCAAAGGCCACAAAAGTATGGCCCAGCATACCGGTAATCACAGGTACAGCCAGGCGTATGTTATACCTGAATTCTTTGGTGTAAGACTTTATCAAGCGGAGGGCATTATTAAACCTTTTTAGATTCCTGCCAAAGTGTTTCCATTTCATCAATGGTCATATCTTTCAATGACCTGCCCATGGAAGAAGCTTTTTGCTCCAGGATCTTAAAGCGGTTAATGAATTTCTTATTGGTTTTCTCGAGGGCATTTTCCGGGTTTATTTTTAGAAAACGTGCATAATTGACCAGTGAAAACAGCACATCGCCAAATTCCTCCTCTAAGGCATTCTGATCGCCGGCCTGGATTTCCTCCTCCATTTCACCTAATTCTTCCTGTACCTTTTCCAACACCTCTGAAGGCTTTTCCCAATCAAAACCAACACCGGCCACCTTATCCTGAATACGATTGGCCTTTACCAGGGCCGGTAAGCTCATAGGCACTCCCTCCAATACACTCTTCTTACCTTCCTTCAGCTTGATGTTTTCCCAGTTGCGTTTTACATCTTCTTCATCATTTACATCTACATCACCGTAAATATGGGGATGCCTGTGTACAAGTTTGTCAGCGATATGGTGCGCTACATCGGCAATGTCAAATTCACCGGTTTCAGATCCTATCCGGGCATAGAAGAAAATGTGCAAAAGCAGGTCGCCAAGCTCCTTTTTAACCTCATCAAGATTGTTCTCTAATATGGCATCACCAAGTTCGTAGGTCTCTTCTATGGTCAGGTGCCTCAGACTTTCCATGGTCTGCTTCCTGTCCCATGGACACTGTTCACGCAACTCGTCCATAATGGTCAGAAGCCTGTCCAGGGCCTGGAGTTGAAATTCTCTGGAGCTCATCAATTCAATTTTGCGCAAAAGTACCAAAAAATGCCCCCTTTGTCCCGGGCTTTTTTTAAAGTATTTTTACAAGGTAACCTGCCAAGATTTATTCTGATGAGATTTACAATCATACTCCGAGCTTTAATAGCAACACTTCTTATTGCCGCTTGTAAGCAGCCTGTAGCTTGCGACATTCTTATTAAAAATGCACAGATCATAGATGGTACCGGTGAGCCCGCCTATCAGGGCGATATAGCCATCTCTTCTGATACGATAGTGGCCCTAGGCCAACTCGAAGATTTTACAGGCCGCCATGAAATTGATGCGAGCGGTCTAAGCGCGGCACCCGGATTTATCAACATGCTAAGCTGGGCCAATGTTTCGCTGATTGAGGACGGGAGGTCACAGAGCGACATCCGTCAGGGCGTTACCCTGGAGGTCCTGGGAGAAGGCATGTCTATGGGACCACTGAATGAGGAAATGAAAAAGGAAATGATGGAGGGACAGCAGGATATCAAATACGATATTAAATGGACCAGTCTCGGTGAATACCTGGAATATCTGGAATCCAAAGGGGTGTCTACGAACATTGCTTCCTTTGTAGGCAATGGCACGCTGAGGCGCTATGCGATCGGCTATGAGAACAGGCCGGCCACTGCTGAGGAATTGGAGCTGATGAAACAGTTGCTCAATGAAGCTATGGAAGAAGGCGCAGTAGGTATGTCTACCTCGCTGATCTATGTGCCAAGCGGTCATGCGAGCACAGCGGAGATCATAGAACTGGCAAAAGTAGCTGCCGCCCACGGTGGCATGTACATTTCTCACATTCGCGATGAGGAAGGTGGCTTGCTGGAGGCAGTTGATGAACTGATCACCATTGCCAGGGATGCCGATATCAGGTCTGAGATCTACCATTTTAAAGCGTCGGGTAATGCCAACTGGCATTTGCTGGATAGTGCCATCGCAAGGGTCAATGCTGCCAGGGAAGAGGGATTGGAAGTTACTACAGACATGTATATGTACAATGCCAGTTCTACCGGTCTGAACGTTATTTTGCCGGCCTGGGCCAAGGAAGGGGGCCATTCAAAGACCATGGAGTTTATTAAGGATCCGGTGAAGCGCAAAGAGATGAAGTCTGAAATGGATTTCCATGTACCGGCCGATAAAATACTTCTGGTGGGCTTTCGCAATAAAGCACTGCGCAAATATCTTGGTAAAACCTTGCAGGAAGTGGCGGATGAAAGGGGAACTTCCAGGGAAGACACTGCACTGGACCTGATATTCGAAGATAACAGCAGGATTCAGGTAGTGTATTTCTCGATGTCCGAAGATAATATCGAGAAAAAACTGGCCCTGCCTTACATGGCCATCTGCTCCGATGCGGGGTCATATACCAATGAGGGTGTATTCCTGGAGCAGAGCACCCACCCCAGAGCTTATGGCTCCTTTGCCAGGCTGCTCGGTCATTATGTGCGGGAACGACAGGTCATCAGTCTTGAAGAAGCTATCTATCGCCTGAGCTCTCTGCCAGCCAAAAACCTGCGTATTTCCAGGAGAGGTGAACTCAAGCCGGGAAATTATGCGGATGTCGTCCTTTTTGATCCAGCCCAAATTAAAGATCACGCAACCTTTGCAGAACCCCACCAGTATGCCACAGGGGTGCAGCACGTGTTTGTCAATGGAGTTGCCGTACTGAAGAACGGGGAGCATACCGGGGCATTTCCGGGTCGGGTGGTTCGTGGCCCTGGCTGGAAGCCCACCAAAGACTGATCCCATACAGGTTTTAAAGGGATTCACTGACTTATTGTTAGCTTTAGGGTTGAAAATTAACCTGAACAAATTCTTATCAGCGTTTTGAAAAAGATCCTAATACTTCAGATGAGGCCTGAAGACGAGGCGGCAGACAGTGAATTTGAGTCGTTTTTAAAAGTTGGCCATATTCCGAAATCTCATGTGGAACGAATTCGGGTAGAACGGGAATACCAGCGGGAAATTGACCTTGAGCAATACTCCGCGATCATAGCGGGCGGCAGTCCATTTGATGTTAGCCTCGAGACCGGCAGGAAAAGTGAGATCCAGCTGGGGGTAGAAAGTTTTTTCAACCGGCTCTTCGATCAGCTTTTTCCCCGTGATTTTCCATTTTTAGGAGCCTGTTCAGGCAATGGACTGCTGGGTCAGTATTGCGCCACCAGTATATCCGGAAAATATTCAGAACCGGTGGGTAGTACGGAGGTCCGACTGACCAAGGAGGGCCGGGAGGATCCCCTTTTAAGGGGTCTTCCGGATAGTTTCCTGGCCATGGTAGGACATAAAGAAGCCTGTGACCATGTGCCAAACAACGCGGTTCTGCTGCTGACCTCGGAAAATTGCCCGATACAAATGTTCCGACTTGGCAAGAATATTTATGCCACCCAATTCCATCCTGAGGCCGATGCAGATGAATTCATCGTACGGATCAGGACTTACAAACACTCCGGATATTTTGATCCCTCCGAGGCCGATCAGCTTATAGAATCAATTAAGGGAACAGACGCCCCGGTGCCGAGGGAAATTCTACGCAGGTTCGTGGCCCGATATGCCGGGATAGAATAAAACTGCGGTCAGTGGCATATTAAGATCTGTTATTGATCAATCCAATAGGAAAATGAAATTAAAATCAATAATTTCAGCTTCCAAAATCCATCGATATGTTGAAGAACTTTTCCTTACTTATTCTTTGCTGTTTACCGTTAACTTCGTTGGCTCAGGAGATTGTAGAGCTACCGTCTGCCACAAATACGACTCTTCAGTGGAATGGCGATGCCAGAGAATATTTTTCAAGTGATTGGCAGACCCAGGTAGTGACCAACGTTTCCCAGCCAAGTATGCAGGTTTTCCTGCCCGATGCGGCCATTGCTAACGGGACGGCGGTTGTAGTTGCGCCGGGGGGCGGTCTATTTGCCCTGGCCATAGAAAAAGAAGGGAACCAGGTGGCCCGATGGCTGAATCAAAAAGGTATCGCAGCTTTCGTCCTGAAATATAGGTTACTTCCAACCGCCGAGGATGGTGTGAATGAAGTGATGAAGGATCCTGATGCCGTTGTGGAAAAGGTAGCCCCCGTACTGCCCATAGCCATAAATGACGGAATAAACGCCATGCAAATGGTGCGCGCTAATGCAGATAAATGGAACATAGAGCCGGGGAAAATTGGCTTTATGGGATTTTCGGCCGGCGGAGCTGTTACCGTGGGTGTTGCCTTGAACAGTACCGAAGCACAGGCGCCTGATTTTATTGTCCCGGTCTATCCATGGATGACAGTGGTTGGCGATTATGAATTGCCGGAAGAACTTCCCCCAATGCTGGTTATCTGCGCCGCAGATGATCCCTTGATGCTGGGGCCGGAAAGCGTTACCCTTTATTCGCGATGGATTGATGAAGGAGGAAAGGCCGGACTTCACATGTATTCAAAAGGAGGCCATGGCTTTGGAATGGAGAGTCAGGGTCTGCCGTCGGACGACTGGATCCTTCGATTTTATGAATGGGCAGTTGCCGAAGACCTGGTCAGTGCTAAAGTACCCCAGTAAACTACCTGTTTCGGCCACCAATCAAAGAGCTATGAATTACAGACTTTTAGTAAGTTATCTCGTTCTTTCTCTGACTATTATGCCGCTTAGTGCCCAGGATCCACAGCGATTTGCAGAGGAGGTGGAACAAATCAGTATCAAATACGATACACTATGGGACAGTAACAGGGAAACCATAGTATTCACAGGCAGTTCAAGTATCCGATTATGGGAGGGCCTGGAAAAATCCTTTCCGGATCACCAAATAGTGAATTCAGGTTTTGGCGGTTCTTTTACAACGGATTTGCTGGAATACATTGAACCCCTGGTCCTTCGATTTAAACCAAAAATGGTATTTATTTACGAGGGCGATAATGATGTAGAAGGCGGGGTAAGACCTAATAAGATACTGCGATCTACCCACGAGGTCATTTCTCAGATCAGGCAACAGGGATATGCAGAGGCCATCGTGATTATCAGTGCAAAGCCCAGCCTGGAGCGTTGGCACTTAAGGCGAAAATACCGGCGTCTTAATAAAAAGTATGCGAAACTTTGCGAGAAGGATAGCTTGCTGAAATTTGCCGATATTTGGAATCCGATGCTAAACGGCAAGAAACTCAAAAAGGACCTCTTTATAGAAGACGGTCTTCATATGAATAACAAAGGATATACGATCTGGTATGAAGTACTCAAGAATTATGTTGATCCCTAAATCTTTTTTCAATCCTGCAAAAATTTTAACAGCGGCCCTGCTGACCGTATCCGCGTTGCTTTATACCGGTTGTCAGACAGAAAAGCGAGAGCTAATCAATTTTCCGCCAACGGATCTTTCGCAAACCCATTTTATTCCCAAGCCGGTTCGTGTAGTTGCCACCAACGACGCTTTTGGCCTGGATCAGCACACGGCCATTTTCAGTTCTGGAAATTTAAAGGAGTTGGAAAATGTTGGCTTGTTCCTGGCAGATAAAATCAGGGATAAGACAGGATTAGTGCTGCCGGTCAATGAATCGGAATCCCATGCAATAAACCGTGTTATTTATATTAATCAAAGTGACAGCCTGGTTGCTGATGGTCCGGAAGCCTATCAAATACTGGT
>JBPEXP010000424.1:0-2314 GCA_052031475.1 Flavobacteriaceae bacterium
CCGGCACCTTGTTGGCACAGGCTGTTGTGGAAGGCAAAGTAGACCTGGAGGAGGATATCAGGAAATACCTGCCGGAGAACTACCCTAACCTGGAGTTTAGTAAAAAACCAATAACCTTCAGGCATTTGGTAACACATACCAGTGGCCTGCCCCATATGATACCAGACAGAGAAGAAATATTTGAAGACCCGGATTGGGATCAATTGCCGTTTATTATCAATGAATTACAGGCTGGATTATCCAGAAAGCAGTTTTTGGCAGAGCTTCATAAAGTAAATCTGGATACTCTTCCGGGTTTTAAGTTTAAATACTCCAACGCAGCGGCCAATCTGCTGGGATATTGCCTGGAAAGAGTTTATGATATGCCCTATGATCAAATGATCCGAAAGTTTATCCTTGAACCTTTACATATGAGGGATACCCATTTGAGGATAGCTGATGAAGACCAGCATCGCCTGGCAAAGGGATTTAACGCGAATGGAATTGAAATGCCACCCCGTGCAAATAAGGAATTGCAGGCGGAAGGAGGCATCATTTCCAACCTGGATGATATGATCAAGTACATGCAATACCACTTAGACGAGAGTCATTCAATTGTGGCGACCTCCCATAGCGAACTATTTGAGGGCAGATATGGGGACTTCGAAAACGGGCTCTTCTGGCAAATCTTTAAGAATGGTGACGGTCCCAGAACAATATTCCAGAATGGTGGCGCCTTTGGAACATCTTCCTGGTTGACACTGATACCGGAAACGAAAACAGGGATCTTTATCATAACCAATGCTTCGGGGCCTGAGATTCATCAAAAACTCAGTGGCCTGGCAGACCGTATACTGGCATATTCTGATTAGATGCCGGTTATTATTGCGATCTTATTTAAAGTATGTCTGTCTAACTCTCTTTATTTTTTTCCTACATTAAGGTGCGCTTTAATAATGCTATATCCGCAGGCAACGTTGCTCTTTACAATTGTGGATAAAAGAATTTAGAGATGCCGCATTTCGTCAATCTTAAATTCAATCAGATGAAATACTTGTTAATATTCGTAATGGTCATTGCTTTTTGTTCATGTAAAAGCGAATGTCCGGTAGAGGATCATTTAAAACTGAAGTCTAAACTAGCGGGTAAGTGGAAGGCCAAAGCATTTGACGGCGAATTACATGAGGAGTGGAAGCTGGGTAACAAAGGTTGGATGGAGCAGGAAGGCTATTATATTGAAAAGGGGGATACATCCTATGCCGCTAAATCCCAGATCCAGGGCGTAGGTGAGGATGTTATACTCTTTAGTGTTATTAGAAATTCAGATCCGAAGATTTTTAAATCAATTGAGCTAAAAGACAGTGAAATGGTCTTTGAAAATAAGGATTACGAAAATCCGTTCCGGGTCAGATACGAGTTTCTTTCGGATACAAAATACCGGCGGACCATCACAGGATATCAGAACGACAGCCTTGTGGTTTATGAATTCAATTTTGAAAAATCCAACTAACCACAGCCTGCTCACCCTAAATTGTCATCAAACGTGGGACTAATAAATTATCCGTGTTTAAAATGATAACCGACATCCATCCAAAATTGCCTATGCGCGATAAAGCAATTACCAAAGAATTTTATGAAAATCAATTAGGATTTCGGGATGTAGGTGCTGCGGATTTTGAAGACTATTTGATCATCCAGAAAGACCAGATTCAAATTCATTTTTTTAGATTTAAGGAGCTTGACCCAAGAGAAAACTACGGGCAGGTATATTTGACAACGTATCAAATTGAAGTCTTATATCGCTCATTAATCGAGAACGGAACAGAGATTCATCCTAATGGAAAACTGGAAAACAAGGCATGGGGACAAACAGAGTTTTCAATCCTGGACCCGGACAATAATTTGTTGACTTTTGGTCAAAGCACCCCAAAATAGCAGTTGAGAACAACCAACCAATCAAAATAAACAACTGATGAAACCAACCAGCATTTTTTCGATTTCCAAACCCAAAGGATATCTCAATCTCCTTCTTTGGATCTTTCTTATCGTATTCGGGGGTAGTTTTATCCTCAAGGATGCCCTGCCCTATTTCGGGTTTAGTGAAGAGATTTTTGGCCGATGGTGGCCGGTGAAATGGTCCCTGATCGGACATGTGGCAGGCGGACTTATAGCCATTGTTATCGGTCCCTTTCAATTCTGGAAAGCTTTTAGGAACAAATATCTGAAAACCCACAGGTGGCTGGGACGCAGCTATTTGATCGCCATTACTATAGGAGCTATCTCGGCCACCCACCTGGCCTGGACAACGGCCCTGGCCGTGCATTGGAGCTGGGCT
>JBPEXP010000425.1:0-1865 GCA_052031475.1 Flavobacteriaceae bacterium
GCGGGTAGTACGGGAAAGTGGGGGAAAGGATTCAAAAATTGTAGTTATACCCACAGCCTCAAGTATTCCCGACGAGGTTTGGGCCAATTATCGTGAGGCCTTTACGCGATTGAATTGCCACAATGTTGAAGTGCTTGACATCCGTAACCGCAAGGACACCGATACTGCCAAGAGTTTGACGCTGATAAAAGAGGCCGACTGTATCATGTTTTCGGGAGGCGATCAATCCAAAATCACCAAAAAGATACGAGGGAGCGAACTTCATGCATTGATGCAAAGGCGTTTTAAGGAAGAACCCTTGGTAATTGCCGGTACAAGTGCAGGTGCCATGTGCATGTCAACAGAAATGATAACGGGAGGCAGCGGAAGGGAATCGCTAATCAAAGACGCTGTACGCATGGAAAAAGGACTGGGTTTTATAGATAACCTTATTATTGACTCCCATTTTATAAAACGCGGGCGTTTTGGCAGACTTGCCGAAGCAGTGGCGAAATTCCCCGATCTTTTGGGTGTAGGTCTGGCGGAAGATACCGGGCTGGTGATTAAAAAGTGCAACACTTTTGAAATTATCGGTTCCGGGATGGTAATCATGTTCGATCCTCGCGAACTAAAGCACAACAATGTGAAATTACTAAAACCAGGTACGCCAATGTCCCTGGTAAACCTGAAGGTTCACGTACTCACTAATGGTGATAAGTTCAATATTACCAAAAGACAGGTGAAGGTGTTGCCGCTGGATGCGCCATTTATTACAGCCTAATCCCTGTAAATCCCAACGAATTTTTCTTTTTGTGAAGTTATATAGCCCCGGTACATACCCTTGGTATTGAAAGGCATGGCTACATTTCCAAGACGGTCAACGGCAATTAAACCGCCATCACCTTTTAATTTTTGAAGACGCTCGGCGATAACCAATTCCGCGGCTTCATTTAGAGACAAACCCTTGTATTCCATTAGCGCTGCAAGATCGAATGCTGTAACGGCGCGCATGAAGAATTCCCCACTACCAGTACATGAAACCGCGCAACTCTGGTTGTTCGCATAAGTGCCTGCACCGATAATAGGACTATCTCCAATCCTGCCAAATCTTTTATTGGTCATTCCCCCGGTAGACGTGGCTGCGGCCAGGTTGCCTTTCACATCGCATGCTACGGCACCTACAGTACCAAATTTTGAATCTTTTTTAGGACTGTGGTCCAACTGAAATTTATCACTACCCTTGATGTCTTGCCATTGTTGGTAGCGCAATTTGTCGTAAAAGTATGCTTCATCAGCCATTTCCATTTTCCGCAATTGTGCAAATTCCATTGCTCCCCGGCCTGCCAGAAATACATGTTCGCTGTGAAGTAATACTTCCTTTGCCAATTCGATAGGATTTTTGATGCCGCTAACCAATGAAACCGCCCCTGCTTCCAGGTTTTTGCCATCCATAATAGCCGCATCCATCTCATGTTTGCCTTCTGCAGTGAAAACGCTTCCTTTTCCTGCATTAAATAATGGTGAATCTTCCAATACCACAGTAGCCCTGACCACAGCATCGACAGCAGAGCCACCTTTGTGCAATATTTCGTACCCGCTTTCCAGGGCCTCCTCGAGCTTACCCTTATATGCTTTTTCCAATTCGGCCGTCATCTTGCCCTTAACTAGTGTACCGGCACCACCATGAACGGCAAGAGCAATGTTATTTGTCATACAGAAGGTTCTTTAACCGATTGTTTCGATAGAATATGATCAATAATTAAAGGAGCGTGTATCCGAGAATTCTCAATGAACCATTTGTGCGTTTCCATGCCACCGCAAATAACGCCAGCCAGGTACAGGCCACTAATATTGGTCTCCATAGTATCCTCATTGTAGGTGGGGAA
>JBPEXP010000426.1:0-14015 GCA_052031475.1 Flavobacteriaceae bacterium
AAAGCCCTCCTTCGCTATTGACAAGCAATAGCTTCGGAGGGCGAAGGTGGAGAATACCGGAGTCGAACCGGTGACCTCTTGCATGCCATGCAAGCGCTCTAGCCAGCTGAGCTAATCCCCCATTTCAATATTGATATTTCTTTTTCTCCATTTTCTGCCAGCGGCAGATTTTAGATATTTTTCTCTTTTCCTTGCTTCGATCCGTGATCCTATCATTTCTGCATGAACAAGAATCCAAGGTACAAAGGGTTTTGTACTTCTTACCAAACCGCGATTGTGCTCAGCAAGCCTTCTATTTAGGTCCTCAGAAATACCTATATAACTTCTTTTATAGCCAGGACTATAAATTATGTAAACAGAACATTTCATTTTTTAGGTCAAGCGCTCCCCGTCCGAACGTGCCTTTCGGCGCGGGCGGGTAGCCAGCTGAGCTAATCCCCCGTCTGGTAAGGATGGCAAAGGAAGTACATTTTACAGTACTAACAAAATTCATCCTGCATAATTTGTCATTCGGCAATCTTAGGACTTAGGACCAATACAGGAACCCGGGAAGAGAATTCGGATTTTGGAACTGTATTTTTCTCCCACAAAGCCTTAAAGAAGCCTCGCTTGCGCCTGAAAACACATAGCATATCTGGCTGGTGGCTTTGAAATTGCTCCAAGACACCCAGATACGTATTCGCGTGATCTGTGGTGACCAATCCTGCTCCAATCCGGTCCAGGGCCTCGTTTATTTCGAGGTCTTCTTCTGTGTAACCAGGAGTCTTGACCAGTAAAAGATTCACATTGGCGCCAAACTTCTTCTTAATGGTTTTTAAAGGGGCAATGATTTCCTCATTCTCCAGGATTCCGGATCTGAAGGCGGTGAGGATATTCTTGAACGGCTTAAATACAGTACCTCTTGGTACTATGAGCGTTGGTATGTTCGTTTTCTTTATTATTCTTCCGGTAGTATGCCCCAAATAAAGCTCCTCTTGAGCATCATTACAACGTGGAGCGATAATAATCAGGTCGATGCCCAATTCCAGATCAATATCCGTGAGCCCATCAATTAAATCGCCCTCATAAGTAGCGATCTTTACCTCCACATCCTTTATCTTAACCTTCTTAATAACCTCTTTTAGGTGCTCGATGCTACTTTTTTTAACTTTTTCCGAAACGTTGGCCAGGGTGGTGCCGGCTGAAGCACTAAATACCTCCATGGCATATACCTGGGCCGAAAACTGAGCTGCAAAATCTATAGCATATTGCAAGGTCTCATGCGAAGTTGGCGAACTTCCGATGGGTACAAGAATATTCTTCATATGGGTTAGGGATTATTAGTCTAAATTTACAGATTAATTGTATAGGGAGTGATAATCCGCCGTGCAAAGATAAACGAATTAGCTGAAATAATGGCCGTTACAAGGGCTTGTGCTGCTCATATGCAAGCTGCAGGGATCTTCCAGTGGAATGATCATTATCCATCAGAAAAGGACTTTAGAAACGATATTGATCGAAAAGAGCTATACGTTCTTCATGAAGCAGGTGAACTCATCGCCTTCATTGCACTTACCCCGATCATGGATGAGGAATACAAAAGCGTACAGTGGCTCACCGAGAATGGGAATAATCTCTATGTACACAGGCTTGCCGTTCATCCGGATCAGCAAGCCAATGGATATGCGCAAGCACTGATGAGCTATGCAGAAAATTTGGCAAGAGGCGAAAATTACACCTCAATCAGACTTGATACTTTTAGCCAAAACACCAGAAATCAAAAATTTTATGAGAAAAGGGGCTATAAAAGACTGGGAGACATTTTTTTGCCCATGCAAAGCCCATATCCATTTCACTGCTATGAACTAGTACTATAACTCGCGGCGGATTGGAGAGCAAAATAACCCTGAAATCAATTAATAAACTAGCTATTCCCGCTACCATTGCAGGTATAGCTGAACCCGTGCTTTCAATAACGGATACGGCCATCGTGGGGAACATCCCCGTTGATGGATTAGAATCCCTTGCGGCCGTGGGTATTGTGGGCTCTTTCCTTTCCATGCTCATTTGGATCCTGGGGCAAACCCGGAGTGCCATATCTACCATCATTTCACAATATCTGGGGGCCGGCCGTATTGCCCAAGTACACTCATTGCCCGCACAGGCCATCTACTTCAATATTTTGCTCAGCCTGATCGTACTCCTGGGGACCATTTTTGTAATGGATGACATTTTTCGGCTGCTGAATGCGTCGGGAAAAATACTGGATTTTTGTATTTCATATTATTCGATCCGGGTCTGGGGTTTTCCCTTAACTCTTTTTGTTTTTGCCGTAATGGGCATATTCCGCGGGCTTCAAAATACTTTCTGGCCCATGGTTATTGCCACCACAGGCGCCTCGCTCAATATTATCCTGGATTTCCTGCTCGTTTATGGATTGGAAGGCATTATACCGGCCATGAATCTTGAAGGTGCTGCCTGGGCCAGTCTTATTTCCCAGGCTGTCATGGCCATTTTGGCGATTATCCTGCTTAAAAGTAAGACAGACATTCGATTGAAGTTAAAGTTTCCGCTGCATCCGGAATTGGGCAGGCTGGTCTGGATGAGTGCACATCTGTTTGTCCGTACTGTAGCCCTCAACGTTGCCCTGATCCTCGCTGTGAGGGAGGCTGCCGGACTTGGGGATCGGTACATAGGTGCTCATACCATCGCTATCAATCTATGGCTTTTCTCCGCGTTCTTTATTGACGGGTACAGCGCAGCCGGAAACAGCATGTCGGGTAAATTACTGGGAGCCTCAGACTACCGGGGCCTCTGGACGCTGGCCAAAAAAATAGTGCGCTACGGTCTGGTAGTCAGCCTGTTCCTTATGGTATTTGGCGCTGTTTTCTATCATCCACTCGGTCGGCTATTTTCCAATGATCAGGCAGTTTTAGACACCTTCTATAGTATCTTCTTTATCGTCATCCTTGCCTTGCCAATGAATATGATAGCCTTTGTCTTTGACGGAATATTCAAAGGTTTAGGAGAGATGAAATATCTGCGGAACGTATTGCTGGTGGCTACTTTTCTTGGATTTGTACCGGTTCTGTATGTGAGCCTTTACCTGGGACTGGGATTGCATGGTATCTGGATTGCTCTCACTGCCTGGATGGTAGTAAGAAGTGGAGCACTGGTTTGGAAGTTCAGGAGAAAATTTCGCCCGCTATTGCAAAACCTTTAAATTAGAACAAACTTTCTCTATGGGAACCTCCAGAACAAACGGAAGTATCTATACCAGCAAACAAAACCGTGTGGCTTCTGTAGAATTTGGGCATCCGGCCGGTAACTCCTTCGTTTCGGAGATGCTTACCCGCCTGACCAAAGAACTTAAAGTCCTTTCGGAAGACCAGGATGTTTCGGTGATAGTGCTTAAATCTGAGGGAAAACGGGCTTTTTGTGCGGGCGCATCCTTTGATGAATTAAAAGCTATATCTACCCTTGAAGAAGGCAAGGAGTTTTTTGGTGGATTTGCCCGCGTGATCAATGCCATGAGGACCAATAGGAAGCCTATCATTGGGAGGGTTCAGGGCAAGGCCGTAGGCGGTGGCGTAGGCCTGATTGCCGCCTGTGATATCGTCTTTGCCACAGAGGCGGCTGCCGTAAAGCTTTCGGAGATCAGCATAGGAATTGCACCTTTGGTCATAGCGCCGGCCGTTCAGCGAAAAATTGGCGTATCCGGACTGTCTGAATTATCTCTGGCCCCAAAAGAATGGAAAAATGCCTACTGGGCAAAGGATAAAGGACTCTATGCCAAAGTGTTTGATTCTATGGAAGAACTTGACAAAGAAGTTGATAGCCATAGCTCTGAATTGGCTTCTTACAGTCCGCAGGCCCTTGCTGTGATGAAAAAAGTGCTATGGAAGGAAACCGAACATTGGGATGACCTGCTGATGAAAAGAGCAGAAATGTCAGGCAATCTCGCCTTGCTGGATGAGACAAAGCAATTGCTCGGGAAGATCAAAATCTGATTATCAGGTCTTCCCATGCACTGATCCGTAAATTAGCAACACTTTAAAGAGACTTCCCCGGTAAACCACAGCATTACTTGTTATCCAATATAAATTGAATATCCCAACCTGTTCTCCAGGGATAGGATGCTGAAAAGCGCCTGAAACTTAGCGCTGCTCCATAATAAGAATTCCTACCTTTGTTGTATTAATTGATTTTGAATGGATACGATCAGGATAACCAAGGAATTCTCATTCGAAACGGGACATGCCTTGTTTGGTTATGACGGTAAATGCAGAAATGTACACGGACACAGCTATAAGTTAGCGGTCACCGTAATAGGGAAGCCCATTGATTCTCCCGGCGAGGTAAAACTGGGTATGGTTATAGATTTTGGGGATTTAAAAAAGATTGTTAAGGAAGAAGTGGTGGATCCTTTTGATCACGCTACGGTTTTTAATAAGAACACCCCGCATATTGAGCTCGCCCGCGAACTGGAAACCAGGGGCCATAAAGTGATACTGGCCGATTATCAGCCCACCAGTGAGAATATGGTCATTGATTTTGCCGAACGCATCTCTTCTAAGCTGCCTGAGAATATAAAACTTCATTCCCTGCGCTTGAGGGAGACCGAAACGGCTTTTGCAGAATGGTTTGCTTCCGATAACTAGTCTGGCTTTATTTATCTTTATGATCTGATGGAAGAGCTTAACATTCCCCCTGGAAAAAAGATCTACTTTGCCAGTGATAATCACCTGGGAGCACCGGACCGGATGAGCAGCCTGCCCAGGGAGAAAAGATTTGTCAGCTGGCTCGATGAGGCCAAAAAAGATGCCTCGGCTATTTTTCTGCTAGGGGACCTCTTTGATTTCTGGTTTGAATACCGAACTGTAGTTCCTAAAGGATTCACCAGAACACTTGGCAAATTGGCCGAGATCACAGACGCCGGCATCCCCGTTTACTACTTTGTAGGTAACCACGATCTATGGATGAACGGCTATTTTGAGGAAGAATTGGGGATTCCCGTTTTTCACAAACCAAAAAAATTCCGATTGAATAATACCAGTTTTTTCATCGGTCATGGAGACGGACTGGGGCCGGGCGACAAAGGCTATAAACGCATGAAGAAGTTGTTTACCAATCGTATTGCCCAGTGGCTTTTCAGATGGTTACACCCGGATTGGGGCGTTCGCCTGGCACAGTATTTTTCCGTTAAAAACAGGCTTATTTCCGGCGAAGATGATATTCAGTTCCTGGGTGAAGACCAGGAATGGCTGGTTCAGTATTCTAAGAGAAAACTGGAGAAGGAGCATTTTGATTATTTTGTCTTCGGCCACCGGCACCTGCCCCTGGAGATCGACCTCAACGGGAAGTCTACTTATGTCAATCTCGGGGATTGGATCTCCTATTATACCTATGCGGTATTTGAGGACGGCCATTTAAAACTAAAGGAATTTAAACAGTCTGTCTGAGATCTTTGATCTTCAGTTGAATGGATCTTTGCCCGTTCCACTCATTCTCTTCAATACTGAATACAGCATCAAAACGCCTTCCGCCCTGTACAAGCTCTATTTTATCCCCCAAGTTAAAAGCGATGGCGCTTAATGCAGTGCGTCCGCCCTGGTGTATTTTAAGTTTGAGATGCTTAGATTCTGCACCTACCTGAGTGGCGTAGCCTGTATCCATCAGATTCTTGGCTAAAAATAGCGGTGCCCTGTTAGCCGGTCCGAACGGTGCGAATTGCTGCAGGATACGCAACAGCCTGGGAGTTATCTGCTCTAATCTTATTTGTGTATCAACTAATAACTCCGGGTAAAGGCTTTCCTGTTGGATGGTCTGAGAAACTACTTCTTCAAATTTTTGCTTAAAATTTCCGAACTGTTCCTCTGATAGAGTAAGTCCGGCTGCGTACTTATGCCCGCCAAATTGCTCCAGATGGGCGGCACATTGCTCCAAGGCATTATACACATCAAATCCCTTTACCGATCTGGCCGATGCTGCCAGTTTTTCACCACTTCTGGTGAAGACCAGTGTTGGGCGATAATAGGTCTCCATTAGCCTGGAAGCAACAATTCCTATAACTCCTTTGTGCCAATTTTGATCGTAAACCACCGAAGTATAGCGCTCTTCTTCCTGGTTGTCCCTTATCTGCATCAGAGCCTCTTCAGTAATTTGCTGATCCAGTCCCTTGCGTTCCGTATTGAAAGTCTCTATCTCGGAAGCCATCTCCATGGCTCGCTCGAGCTTTGTTTCGGTGAGCAGGGCCACGGCATACTCCCCGTGTTTCATTCGGCCTGCCGCATTGATCCTGGGTGCAATAATAAATACTACATCAGTGATACTTAAGCTTGACTTCTGTACAGCAGCGATCAGGGCGCGAATTCCCGGCCTAGGGCGATCGTTGATGATCTTGAGCCCCAGGTATGCCATTACGCGGTTCTCGCCCTGAATGGGTACGATGTCAGCGCCAATCGCCGTAGCTACCAGGTCGAGGTAAGGCAAATGCTGTTCGAAACTTTCCCCAAAGCTCGCTCCAATAGCCTGGATCAATTTGAAACCAATGCCACATCCGCATAATTCGTCAAAAGGATAGCTGTCATCCTCCCTTTTCGGATCCAGGATAGCCACCGCCGGTGGTAATTCTTTTCCGGGTCTGTGGTGATCGCAGACAATGAAGTCTATTCCCTTTTTCCTGGCATAAGAAATTTGGTCTATTGCTTTAATACCGCAATCCAGGCAGATGATCAGTGTAAAGTCGTTATCATGAGCAAAGTCTATTCCCTGAATGGAAACTCCATAACCTTCGGTATATCGATCTGGTATGTAAGTAGCTACCCTGGAGTACTTTTGCTTTAAATAAGAGCTTAACAAGGCTACAGCTGTAGTGCCATCTACATCGTAATCCCCGTAAATCAGAATATTCTCCCCGGCCTCTATAGCAGAACTGATCCTCTGCACCGCCTTGTCCATATCCTTCATCAGATATGGATCGTGCAGATCTTCCGCTTGAGGCCGAAAGAATTTTTTGGCCGAGTCATAGTCGTCTATTCCTCGCTGGATCAGCAAAGAGGCCACCAGGGGACTAACCTTGAGAACTTCGGCCAGATGGCGGATCGAATCTTCCCCGGGCCTGGCCTTAAGGGTCCAGCGCATGCTGTTCTTTTTTAATGTCCTCAATCTAATCTGTTTTGCTGCATCTAACAATCAGGCATTATCCAGCAGGATCTTTATCAAATCTTTTGGTGGTGGAAAACAGTCTTGATCTCCAGCTCGGCAAAGCCCCTGAACATTTCCGTTACACCGCAGTATTTCTCAAGCGATAGATCAACGGCTCTTTGGAGCTTGGCTTCATGAAGGGACGAGCCATAGAAATGATATTCAACCAGAACCTTATTATAGATCCTGGGGTGTTCTTCTGTCAAGTGACCTATGGTCTCAATATGGAAATCATCAACCTCCAGTTTCATTTTTCTGATCAGCATGGCCACGTCCAATCCCGAGCAACCTGCCAGTGAAGACAGCATAAGGGCTTTGGGCCTGTAACCGCTGCCTTCTCCGCCGTCATCAGGGCTGGCGTCAATCTTTAATGAGTGTCCTGAAGGATTGTTACTTTCGAAAGCCATTTTCCCAAGCCACCTGGTACTGATATGATTTGTTGCAGCCATTATTTTTTGTTTCTTGTGATCTTCAAAAATACAATTAATTCATGCGCCATGCCTTTAGTTACTCCATTGGATCCAAACCATGATCAGGAAACCAAGAAACTAGCCGAATTTTTTAATGAAACGCTCGGATTTTGCCCTAATTCTGTGCTTACCATGCAGCACAGACCGGACATTTCTAAGGCTTTTATCAATTTAAACAAAGCCGTCATGGCTAACAAAGGAAGAGTGACTTCTGCATTGAAGAGGATGATTGCATGGGTAAGCAGCAACAGTACAGGATGCCGATACTGTCAGGCACATGCCATCCGCGCAGCCGAGCGCTACGGCGCCAGCCAGGAGCAATTAGACAATATCTGGGATTATAGAACCCATCCGGCCTTTTCCGAGGCTGAACGGGTGGCTCTGGATTTTTCCCTGGCCGCATCGCAAATTCCTAATGCCGTGGATGAAGATATCAGGGATCGTCTTTATCAATACTGGAACGAAGGTGAAATAGTGGAAATGCTGGGTGTCATTTCTCTTTTCGGATATCTGAACCGTTGGAACGATTCTATGGCCACCTCCATTGAGGAGGGTGCCGTAGAGAGCGGCCAACAGTATCTGGGCAAGCACGGCTGGGTAGCCGGGAAGCATCAATAGACGCATTACTGCTTTTCTGACTATTTAATAGATCGTTGAATTCGTTTTTTCAATTCGGGCAGGATCTTTGACTCAAACCAGGGATTTTTGCTCAACCAGAACCTGTTTCTGGGTGATGGATGCGGCAGTGGAAAGTAATTGGGAAGATATGTTTGATAATTGGCAACCGTTTCGGTTAAACTATCCTTTCTTAGATCTCCTAAATAATATTTTTGTGAATACGTTCCAATGAGAAGCGTGAGCTTCAATTGGGGCATTTTTGCGATCAGGTCTGAATGCCATAAAGGGGCGCATTCAGGTCTCGGGGGCAGATCGCCGGATTTTCCTTTTCCGGGATAACAAAAGCCCATAGGTATCAATGCCAGTAATTTCTGGTCGTAAAACTCCTCCGGGCTAAGACCCATCCAATCCCTGAGAGTCCTTCCACTGGCATCGTCCCAGGGTATGCCAGACAGGTGTACTTTAAGTCCCGGAGCCTGCCCGATAACCGCAATCCGGGAATTCCTGTCTGCTGCAACCACCGGGCGGGGGCCATGTGGTAAATGAACTTTGCAGTGGTCGCATTTTCGAATTTCACTGAGTAGTTCCTGCATTATTTTTTGCCTTCTATAACCAGGACAAATTCTCCTTTTACTGCACGGTTGCTAAAGTATTCGAGAATTTCTGCCAGACTCCCGCGCACTGTCTCCTCGTGCAACTTGCTGATTTCGCGGGATACCGAAGCTCTCCTGTCCGTTCCAAAATGCTCCGAGACCTGGCTAAGCGTTTTTACTATTTTGTGAGGTGATTCATAAAGGATGATCGTCCTTTGTTCTTCGGAAAGCTGCATGATACGGCTCTGCCTACCCTTCTTTGGAGGTAGGAATCCTTCAAAGACAAATCGATCCGATGGGAGTCCGCTCATAACCAGGGCAGGAACAAAAGCGGTAGCTCCTGGCAGGCATTCGATCTCGATGTCGTTTTCCACGCAGGCCCTGCTTAAAAGAAATCCGGGGTCTGAGATGGAGGGTGTGCCCGCATCACTGATCAGCCCCATGGTCTCTCCTGCCTGCAGCCGTTGTATCAGTTCGGGGAGTTTTTTATGCTCATTATGCATATGATAAGACAACATTGGCGTGTCTATACTAAAATGCTGAAGCAGTTTGCCGCTGGTCCTCGTGTCTTCGGCAAGGATCAGCTCAACATCTTTCAGGACCTCAATCGCCCGGAGCGTCATATCCTTGAGATTGCCTATTGGGGTTGGTACAATAAAGAGTTTTCCCATTTATTAAAGCATGGAGCTTATACTAATAGGTCGTAAATTAAGAAATTAATATACAGATGGCGGAGTGATCTGAATCAGATCTCCGGGATGGCACAATTAGAAGGTGGTTTAGAAACAGACCCTATACAAATCTCCTTCGGATATACTCAACAAATCTCTTTTCAATATCCTCCTTGTCTTCCCACTGCCCGTATTCCGGTTTCACCAGGTTGTTGATAAAAGCCAATGAACGCTCTTCTGTATCTATGGTGTTCAGATGGGCTACTGCCTTATCAAATTGCTCGGCCTGACCATTAAACAGGTGCTTGATAAAGGCTAATCGGTCATTTAGACCAAAACTGAGCTTTTTGGGAGTAAAGACATCGTTGAGCGACTTGGACTTGTTTTTGTTCCCATTTTTAGCGGTAGAATCGGGCGTCAACCATTCCTTATCCTTTTTAATGGCTTCGGTCTTTGCTACAAATTCGGTAAAGATCTTCTCTACTTCTTCGCTCGTGGGCATTTCAGACACCATGTCCTTAATGGTATCGATCCCGGGGGTGATGATATCCTCTTTATGGGGATTGCTCTCCGGTACCAACTTATTTTCATTCATTACTGCATTGGCCATCATTTCAAATTTGGCGGCCAGGACATTTTTTGAAACGTCGATTTCTATATCGCTGAGTTTCTCTTCAATGTATTTAAGTACGGCGAGCTTTTCGTATAATTCTTTGGCAGACTCGTATAGTTGGCTATATTCTGCTGGCTCCTCCGAGGTAATGATCTCTGTGCACAGTTTGATCAGCTCCTCCTTCAAATTTCTCTTCATCTCTTTTTATTTAGCCTTCGGTCTAAAGGTTTAACTTTATGATTAATTTTACAGTTACGTTTATTTTAACAACGCAGAAACCTCTAAATTTCGTCTAAAATTACAAAATGTTTCTCGAAAACACTGTTAACCATAAGGAGCAATTCGGTTGGATTGAAGTGATTTGCGGGTCCATGTTTTCAGGTAAAACCGAGGAACTGATCCGCAGATTAAAGAGGGCTCAGTTTGCCAGGCAGAAAGTGGAGATCTTCAAACCAATCGTAGACACCCGTTATGATCATGATCATGTGGTCTCCCACGATGAGAATGCCATAAGGTCTACTCCTGTACCCTCGGCTGCTCACATACGCCTGCTGGCCGATAATTGCGACGTGGTTGGCATTGATGAGGCCCAATTCTTTGACGATGAGATTGTTACTGTTTGCAATGACCTGGCCAATAGCGGTATACGGGTAGTGGTCGCCGGATTGGATATGGACTTCAAAGGCAATCCGTTTGGCCCCATGCCTGCTTTGATGGCCACTGCAGAATATGTGACCAAGGTACATGCAATTTGCACCCGTACAGGTAATTTGGCCAACTACAGCTTTAGAAAGGCCAACAATGATAACCTGGTATTTTTAGGGGAAACTGAAGAATATGAACCCCTGAGCCGGGCGGCATTCTACAAATCCATGTTGAAGGAAAAAGTCAGCAAAATGGACGTTGAAGCCGAAGAGGTCATCCATAATAAAAAGGACGCCAATGCCTGAGGCGAAGCAGACCCTTCTTGAAATAGACCTGAAGGCCCTGGAGCACAACTACCACTTTATCCGCTCCAGGTTACATGAAAATACCCGCTTCCTCGCCGTTGTGAAAGCCTATGCCTATGGAAGTGAAACGGTTGCCATAGCCAGAAAACTTGTGGAACTGGGCATAGATTACTTTGCTGTTGCCTATGCTGGTGAAGGTGTCATCCTGAGAAAATCAGGCATTCAAACACCTATTCTTGTACTGCACCCACAACCGGTAAATTTTAATTTGGTCATCGATCATTGCCTGGAACCCAGCCTTTATTCTCCACGGATCCTCAAACTATTTCTGGAATCCGCTAAGAAAATGGATCAAAAGCAATATCCGGTTCATCTGAAATTCAATACGGGATTGAACAGACTTGGTTTCTGGGAAAATGATGTAGACTTCATCGCTGAACAACTCAAGGGCAGAAATGAACTGAAGCTGATCTCCGTATTTTCGCACCTGGCGGCCTCGGAGGATCTCAACGAAAAAGAATTCAGCGACCGACAAATTCAAAAATTCAGAGAAATTGCCGAAGAGGTTCAACAAAAGCTCAGCGGAAATCCCTTCAGGCACATGTTGAATACTTCCGGGATCATGAATTTTCCCGATGCCCATTTTGAGATGGTCCGAAGCGGAATAGGACTCTACGGATATGGTAATGATCCGGATATTGATGCGGCATTAAAACCGGTGGCGACCTTAAAAAGCGTGATCTCCCAGATCCATAAAATTGAGCCAAATGAGACTGTGGGTTACAACAGAGCTTTTACCTCGGAAGGCTACAGGGTCACAGCTACCCTGCCCGTGGGGCATGCTGATGGAATTGGAAGGCATTTTGGTAATCAGAAAGGATCGGTGATGCTTCATGGTCAGCAAGCACCCATCATTGGAAATGTCTGTATGGATATGATGATGATTGACGTAACAGGTATTAACTGCAAAGAAGGGGATGAAGTGATTATATTCGGAAAAGGACAGTCCGCTGAGCAACTTGCCATGAAAGGAAATACGATCTCCTACGAACTCATCACCGGAATATCACAGCGTGTTGCCAGAGTGATCATTTGATTTTAACAATATGTTAAGATTTTGAATTTTTATTATCTTCGACGTCAAATTTTAATCATTTTTTTAATTAAACACTATCACCATGCTAAAGGAATTTAAAAATTTCATCATGACGGGCAACGTCGTTGAATTCGCTGTTGCCGTAATTATGGCCGGGGCCATCGGTCTTGTAATTAATGGCTTCGTCAACGACATTGTCATGCCATTTGTAGGAGAATTTACAGGCGGCGTAGATTTTGCCAATCTCAAATTAGTCCTCACCGAAAGCCAGGGCGTCGAAGGAGAGGAAGGCTATGTTGCAGAAAACGCTATAAGATGGGGCGCCTGGGTAAACACCCTGGTAAACCTGGTCATAGTTGGTCTGGTCATGTTCTTGATCGTTAAAGCGTATAACAAGACCAAAAAACCCGAAGCACCAGCTGCACCTGCAGGTCCGTCACAGGAGGAACTGTTGGCAGAGATCCGCGACCTGCTTAAAAAGCAATAAAGATGAGCCCCAATTCGGGGACACCGCTACACAGGCGAATCACTTAAACCGCCGGGAGATGTTCGATTCAACCGGCGGTCTTTTTTTAGTTGTTTTATAAATAACAATTTGTTATAATTTTAAAGCATTACAAAAAATGCTTGTGCGATTAGGGTTAGGGAGGTAAATTTGTTGCCATAAATATGATGAAATGAGAGTAGCCGTAGTAGGTGCCACCGGAATGGTAGGTGAAGTGATGCTGAAAGTGCTTGCCGAGAGAAATTTCCCAGTTGAGGAGTTATATCCTGTAGCTTCTGAACGTTCCATCGGGAAAAAGATCTCATTCAAAGACAAGCCTTATACGGTGATCGGGCTTGAAGAGGCCGTGAAGCTCCAGCCTGATCTGGCTATTTTTTCTGCAGGAGGTGAGACTTCCCTTCAATGGGCTCCAAAATTTGCCGCCGTGGGTACTACAGTCATAGACAACAGCTCGGCATGGCGCATGGATCCTGACAAAAAACTGGTTGTACCTGAAATAAACGGGCATGTGCTCACAGCTGAAGACAAGATCATTGCCAATCCCAATTGCTCAACCATTCAAATGGTGATGGCCCTGGCACCCTTACACGCGCGTTATAAGATGAAGAGGGTGATTGTTTCTACCTATCAGTCGGTTTCAGGGACCGGCCTTAAAGCGGTTAAACAACTTGAAAACGAAGTAGCGGGTATTAGTGGCGAAATGGCCTATCCCTACCCCATTAACCGAAATGCCCTTCCGCATTGTGATATCTTTCTCGATAATGGCTATACCAAAGAAGAAATGAAATTAGCCAGGGAGCCGCAGAAGATCCTAAACGACAGCAGTTTCTCTGTGAGCGCCACCGCTGTTCGTATCCCCACAGCCGGAGGCCACTCTGAAGCGGTCAATGTAGAATTTGAATCGGAATTTGAATTATCCGAAGTCAGACAGATCCTGCAGCAAACCCCCGGGTTGGTCCTTCAGGACAATCCTGCGACCAATACCTATCCCATGCCTGTCTATGCCCATGATAAGGACGATGTTTTTGTGGGCCGCATCCGTAGAGACGAGACCCAGCCCAAAACATTGAATCTTTGGATCGTAGCAGACAATCTGCGTAAAGGAGCGGCTACCAATGCGATCCAGATTGCAGAACTCCTTGTACAGAAGAGCCTAGTATAGAATTTTTACCGTCTAAATCCCATGGTGCCGACATAGCTGGTCTGCTGCAATAAATTTGTATATATTCACTTGCTCTTATAAGTAAATCCAACCCAAGATCAATATGCTCAAGGTTAAGAACATATCTTTTGCCTACGATGAAGTGGCTGTTC
>JBPEXP010000427.1:0-1831 GCA_052031475.1 Flavobacteriaceae bacterium
GTAAAAAACCCATCAGCACCACACAGGTTGGGGCCAAGATTGTGGAACAGGCTAAAAATATTGTCAATGAAGCCGCGCGCATTAAAGACATCGTCGATCAGGAAAAAGGTTATATAGGTGGTGAGTATGTCTTAGGCATCATCCCAACCATCATGCCTACACTGTTGCCCATGTTCCTCAAAACCTTTATCAAGCGCTATCCGAATGTAAACCTCATTATCAGGGAACAGAATACGGAGCAATTGATAAGAAATCTCCAGGATGGTCATATTGATGCAGGAATTGCCGCAACGCCCCTTGAAATTGAATTCATCAAAGAGCGCCCTTTGTATTACGAACCCTTTGTGGGCTATGTTCCCGGTAACCACCGCCTGGGCAAGGCCTCTGATCTGAAACCGGAGGATCTGGATATCAACGACATACTTTTGTTACAGGACGGCCACTGTTTCAGGGAGGGTGTGATCAATCTTTGCCGGTCTACAAGCGATTTGAGGAAAGAACATTTCAGATTGCAGAGTGGCAGTTTTGAAACATTGGTTAACCTGGCAGATGAAGGCATGGGAATGACCCTGTTACCGTTTTTGCATACGATGGACCTGGATGAAAAGAAAAAGAATAATCTGAGATATTTTGAAAAACCGTCACCGGCGAGGGAAGTAAGCCTGATCTACCACAAGAGTGAATTAAAGATCCAGATCACCGAAGCGGTTATCGAAGTAATTTCGGCCATCGTTCGCGGGGCCATAGCCTTCCAGGATGTCCAGATCATCAGCCCCTTAAGTAAAAAATAAACCGCCTTGCGGCGGTTTGTATTATGCTTTCAAATAAATGAGACTAGGTCTTAGTTCTGGTTTGTCAGAGATGAAAGATTGAAGCCATCTCTTGAGTTCTTCAATTTCCTCGGGTAGTAATCTGGAAATTGCCTTCTTTAGTTCTTTACTAAATAACTTTGCATCAAAACTAACTTTTTGAAGCACCGTTTTATAGTACTCCAGCATTGGTCTAGCCATACGATTAGATTGTTTTAAATTAGATTGTTGAGACAAATAACTGCTTGAAATTACAAATTATTGCTCATTTTGAGTTAAAAATTGGATAATTTCGTGTTAAAATCGACCAACGGTTTGAGCAAGCCCCGCATTTATTTCTTCAGAACTCTTTTATTTTCAGCACTTTGTACTTCCATCCTACTAAATTTGACCTCATGCCGCACGAGCAGGTACCAGCAGCTGAACAAAAAGCTTGAAAGAGTAACCGACCCGGAAGTTTTTAACAGTCACCATTACGGCCTCCTGGTTGTTGACGCCGAGAGAGGAGATACCCTGATCAAAAGGCAGTCAGATACCTATTTTATCCCAGCCAGCAATGCGAAGATCTTTACACTTTATACTGCATTAAAACTTCTACCTGAACAATTGCCTTCATTGAAATATACTATTGAAGGAGATAGCTTGTACGCAGCCGGGCTTGGCGGTCCGGGTATATTACATCCGGAACTGAAGAACGATTCACTGCTGGACTTCATGAAGAGTTTTAAAACTGTGATTCTCAGGACCGGACATTTTCAGGACACGCCCTGGCCTCCGGGATGGTCCTGGGAAGATTTTGACCAGGCATTTGCCACAGAGCGCAGCAGTCTGCCTGTTTATGGAAACAGGCTCAGGCTCATGGCGTCTGATTCAACAAATATATCACCACCCGGATTTCGAGACAGTATTCAGCCCATAGAGCATAAGTTTAGGCGATCTCAATTCAGCAATACTTTTTATATCCCGAAGCTGGTAAAGGATACCCTGGAGGTTCCCTTAAGAATGAATGAGCATACGTTGAA
>JBPEXP010000428.1:0-2056 GCA_052031475.1 Flavobacteriaceae bacterium
TGTCCGTTCACGTCAAAATCAAGCTTGGCACGTACGATGTCTTCCAGATCCAGTGTAGCAGTTAGCACTCCTTCTTCATCCATCAACGGCCCGGCAAGCAGTTCTCCCATAGGTGAGAAAATAACACTGCCTCCCCGGCAAATCACTTCCGGTTTTTCTGGCAAGAGTTCACGGTATTTTTCAGGATACATCGATCTTGTAAAATATTGATTGCAACCCAGCACGAAACATCGCCCTTCCAGGGCAATATGGCGCATGCTGTCTACCCAACTGTCCCGGGCATCAGCTGTGGGAGCTGCATAGATCTGAACCCCCTGCGAGTACATTGCTAAACGCGCCTGTGGCATATAATTCTCCCAGCAGATAAGACCGCCCAGACGACCGATACCGGTATCAAAACTCTGCAAACCATCGCCGCCACCTTCGCCCCAGATGACCCGCTCCGTTCCGGTAGGTTTGATCTTGCGGTGAACGCCCATCAGTCCGCTTGAGGGAGAAATATAGAGCAGGGAACAGAAGAGTGTGCCGCTCAACGCCTCTTTCTCGGTAACACCGATAACCAGGTATACCCCGTTTTTTTTAGCTGATTCTTCCAGGAAAGCAACATCCTCTGAATTTGCCTCCACCGACTGCCGAGCGTATTCCAAATAGAGATCCCTTCCTTTATCAGATCGGTTTCCGATTTTGGTGCCAAAATCAAATCCCCTGGGATAACCAGGAATAAATGATTCAGGAAATACCAGCAATTGGCATCCCTGACCGCTCAGCTTTTCGATGATTCTTTCAATTTTTTCCAGACAGGCTTGTTTGTCAAAAAAAACCGGACTTTCCTGTATGACTGCAGCTTTTACTTTCACAGCATTGAATTCATTGGGGGGAAGTCCCCGCCACCGTCTAAAGTATGTGAATTTTTTGAATTAGATACCCAAAATGAAGCGGGCGATCCAGAAATAGATCAGGATGCCAAAGATATCGTTGCTCGTAGTGATAAAGGGCCCGGTGGCAATGGCGGGATCAACACCGCGCTGGTGTAAGAACAACGGAGTAAAGGTCCCTACAATACCAGCTACTACGATCACGGCGATCAGGGCCAATGAGATGGCAAAAGCCGTTGGGAAGTTCCCCTGCCAGAGCCAGGTGAAGAAGAATAGTACAATAGCCAGAACGATACCATTTAACAGGGCCAGCATCATTTCTTTGATCAACCTGTTGCTAACACTGCCCTTCAGGTCGTCATTGGCAAGACCTTGTACAATGATTGCACTCGACTGTACGCCTACATTTCCAGCCATGGCCGCGATCAGGGGGGTAAAAAAGAAAAGGATGGCGTGCTTGCTGATCATTTCCTCAAAACCTCCCATAATAGCTGCAGCACCTACGCCGCCTATCAATCCGAGGAAAAGCCAGGGTAGCCGGGCCCTGGTGAGCTCCCAGATGCTGTCGTCTGCTTCCACTACCTGTGAGATACCCGCGGCCAACTGATAATCCTTGTCTGCTTCCTCTCTAATGACATCCACGATATCATCAATGGTAATACGACCTACCAGCCTGCCTATCTCGTCCACTACAGGTATGGCCTCCAGGTCATACTTAGACATGATCTTAGCCACTTCCTCCGGTTTTTCATTGACATTCACCGAATCTACCCGGTGAATGAATACATCCCGGATGGGAGTAGTGGTTGAGGTGGTAAGCAAGTCTTTCAGGGAGAGCCGCCCCTTCAATATCCCTTCGTCATCAACCACGTAAATAGAATGTACCCGAGTCACATTCTCTGCCTGGGCCCTCATTTCCTTTACGCAGGTAAGCACGTTCCAGTTCTCGTTCACCTTTACAAGCTCCTTCGCCATGAGGCCCCCTGCCGAATTCTCGTCGTAACGGAGCAAGTCTACGATATCCCGGGCGTGTTCCCGGTCTTCTATTTCAGAGATCACTTCCTGGACGATCTCGTCCGGAAGTTCGGCTACGATATCGGCGGCATCGTCCGTATCCAGCTCGGTGAGCTCTTCGGCGATCTCTTTGGAGCTGAGGTTTTTGAGAATATCCACCCGTACAT
>JBPEXP010000429.1:0-1856 GCA_052031475.1 Flavobacteriaceae bacterium
AGGCGTTATCGGGGTCGCCAAAAACACCGCTGATCACATAATAACCGGGTCGCAGACCCTTTAATGCAGGTTCTGAACGGGCAGAGATCTTATGTTGGTCTAGCAGGCTGAAAAAAGCTTCCTGTTCTTTCTGAACCGGTTTTTCTGTGGATACGATCTCATGGACAACCTTGGTCTTTACCGGATTCTCGGCTTCCAGGGCCAAAACCCAGAGTTTTTTATTATATAGTCCTTGAAAGGCATTTTTATGAGCATTCAGGGCGTCTTTCCAATGGTCATAGCGTTGGAGGTAAACATATTGAAGCCGGTTATGGCCAAGCTCCATGAGGTTAGCGGATTTCGATATGTTCCGCAGACCGCTCATTTGCTTCCGCGCGTTGGTTTTATCACCGTAAACGCCGGCGATCAGATAGTAGCCGCTCTGAGATTCAGCCGTAGATCTCTCTATCCTGTGAGGCACACCCATCTCTCTGGCTGCTTCTTTAAAGCCACGGGTAGATGGAGATTTTTGCGTCCCCTCCTTTATTTTGGCAGATACTGATGTTTGGTTGTTTTCTATTTGCAGGATCCAGAGTTTATCTGAGTAGCTGCCTCCCATCTGGCTAACACAGGCTCTTATAGCCTCAAGGCCATTAGACATGTGTCTTAGATAGACGTAATTCAGATGATTGGCGGGGTTGTTTAATATTTCCGGGAGCAGGTCATGGGTTCTGAGCTTGTTGCGAAATTTTATCGCATTGGTCTTTTGCCCGAATACTCCGGCCACCAGGTAGTACCCACTGGCAACACCCTTAATGCCGCTGAACTTTCTGGTAGGAATTTTGTGTTTGCGCGCCAATTCGAGGAATTGGATTTCCGGTATATCACCCCGTCCTGCCTCTGCCTTGCTCACATTCAAGCTGATTTTTTCTGCTGTCCAATTGACATCTGAGCAAAGATTGGCCGGCCTCATGCTGAAACTGAGGAGGAGCAGTGCCGGGAACAGCACATATTTCATGGCAATATTCATGAGTATTTGCGTACTTGATGTGCAGAATCCATGAACCTAATGTGGGGATGTGTGGTGTTGGTTATGTATCTGGCCGTTAAAAATCAATCATTCAACGACGAATTTATGTCTTAAAATACTCGGGAATTATTTTTTGTTGTGAAAGCCTGAAAATGTGTCGTGTACTCCCTATATATGTGGTTTAGGTGAAGCTTAACACCAAAAGGAAGCCTGAAAATCAACAGTTTGCAAGGGAATTGAGACTGGACGATCTTTAAAATAACGATTGGTATATTGATATAAAGTCAAAAAAAAGAGCACCCGACAGGATGCTCTTATCTGTAGTTGTGATAATATCTTAAACTCAAGACTCCTTTTTCTCTTCCAGTTTGTCGTCTTCGCGGGAGGCGTCTTTAAACTCCTTGATTCCGCTACCCAGGCCTCGCATCAGTTCAGGGATTTTTTTCCCTCCGAATAGAAGAAGAACAACGACAACAATGATGGCAATTTGCCAGGGCCCTATTGCTAAGAAGGTAAACAATGATACCATAGTATTGGATTTGAATAGATTACAAAGGTACTAAAAAACTCATAAGAATGCTGTAATTTCTAACGCAGCTCTTTATTTTTAATTGTAAGAACTTCAAGATATAATCTATTCGTATATATTGCAGATGCTTAGATCAGCTTGCTGCGGAATTCAATGGGCAAATGGGCATAATTGAATTCTAAACGTATCTTTGTTCCCTATGGCAAAAAAACCGAAAAAGAGAAAGGAGTTCAAAAGAAAACTCCTTCACAAATACCGCCTGGTCATCCTCAATGAAAGTACTTTTGAAGAAAAGATCTCTTTTAAATTGAGCAGGCT
>JBPEXP010000043.1:0-5057 GCA_052031475.1 Flavobacteriaceae bacterium
AACTTTATGGAGACCCTGTAAAAACCAGGCTTGATATCGATCAGCCTCAGGATCCGATGTACCGTTTGGCCATTATTTCTTATGAGCAGAAATATTCTACCTCAAGCCCCACACAAACTCACAAAGAAAGTTTTGAGATCGCGAAACGAGAGATCGGAGCATCTAAAAAACAACTGGAGAATCTCTATAATGTAAAACTTAAAGAACTTGAAGAAGCCTTGCTACAGACCGGTGTGCCCTATACTCCGGGAAGGGGTTATGAGCCAATAGATTAGAGTTAGATGGGTAGCAGAAAGATTCTTGGCGGGTTGTTTATAGCAACAGCATTGATATTGGGCGTTAATTTTTATATCAAACTGGGTATTGATCACGATCTCAGCAAGTATTTCCAGAGGGAATATTATAACCAGCTTGGACCTCTGGCCATCTGCGTAGAAATGCTTGTGGCAGGTATTCATTTGTTCAGCAGGAACAAATCAGCCAATTTTACCCTGGCCCTATTTGCTTTTACAGCCTTGCTAGATCCGATATTTAATTGGGTAGGGCTCTTTGACACCAATGTTCCGTTGTACGGTAGTATCATTTTTATTCTTTTATCCCTGCCAGCCTTGTGGATATCTTTTACCAATACTTTTGATCTGGGTAAAATTTCATGGCCAAAGGCTGTCTTGAGCTTTGCTTTCGGAGTAATAATTGAATTGTTCTTTAATTCTTGGTAAGACCCTGCTAATGGGTTGCGCTATTATTTTAAATTTTGGACATCTGACAATTATCATAGATGAAATCACTATGGCTCATTACTTTGCATTCGAATAAATGTCTTATTTTGAGGGTGGATTAGGTTCTGCCTGATCTGCTGGTAAACGGGACCATATGAAAATAGGCGTATTGAAGGAGACCAATAAGGGCGAAAAAAGGGTTTCCGTTACTCCAAAGATCGCTTCACAACTCATCAAAAATAAATTTGATATCCTGGTGGAGGAGGGTGCAGGTACCGATTCTTCCAACAAGAATTCTGACTATCGGGATGTTGGTGCTTCGGTAGAGAAGCGTGGCGTGGTATTCAAAGAAGCCGATGTACTTGTTAAGATCAATCCGTTTGATAAGGAAGACCTCAGGCTGGTTAATGAAGGCCAGGTATTGATCAGTCAGCTTTTCCATAAATCAGATCCAGCTCTCATTCAATCTATAGCAGCAAAAAAAGTATCGGCTTTTTCCATGGACGCTATGCCCCGGATTTCAAGGGCTCAGGAAATGGATGTGCTCAGTTCTCAAAGCAATCTGGCCGGCTATAAATCCGTCATTCTCGGAGCCTTTCACATGAAAAAAATTCTGCCGCTGATGATGACTGCTGCAGGGACCATAAAACCTGCCAAAGTTTTCATCTATGGGGTAGGGGTAGCTGGCCTCCAGGCTATCGCTACTGCCAAAAGGTTGGGAGCCCTGGTAACGGCTACAGATATCAGGCCGGAAACCAAGGAGCAGGCCGAATCGCTCGGTGCTAAATTTATCTCCGTAAATGGGGATAACGGGGGACAAAACGGAGTTTACGCTAAAGTGGCTTCACAAGATTACCTGCAGCGTCAACGGGAGGCCGTAAATACTGCCTTGTTTGAATCGGACCTGGTGATCACCACAGCTTTTGTTCCTGGTCTAAAAGCTCCTATTCTGATCACCGAAGAACAGGTGATGAAAATGAAGAACGGGGCAGTGATCATAGACCTGGCTGCCACCCAGGGGGGAAATTGTGAGCTGAGCAAGCTGAACAAGACGGTGGTCCGAAATGGAGTCACCATCATAGGCACTTCGATCGCCCCGGAATCCGTATCGCGCAATGCAAGCGAACTTTTCGCCAAAAACATATTCAATTTCCTGATGCACCTCACTGAAGACAATCAGTTTTTGTGGGATCTGGAAGAGGAGATCACAGACCAGACCCTCATTGTGCACCAGGGAGAAATCCGAAAAACCTAGCAATATGAAAGAATGGTTGGAACTCATTACAAATAATCTGGACCTGGTTTATATCCTCATCCTGGCCGTTTTTGTGGGCGTGGAAGTCATCAAACATATTCCAACCATCTTGCATACACCCTTGATGTCCGGAGCCAATGCACTGAGTGGCGTGGTGGTTGTAGGTGCTATTTTGGTTATGCTGAATGCAGACCCTGATGATTATCTCTCTCTTACCCTGGGATTCATCGCCGTAGTCCTTGGCATCGTCAATGTGGTAGGTGGTTTTGCCGTTACTGGAAGGATGTTGCAAATGTTTAAAAAGAAGGATTGATGAATCTTGCACTGAGCCTGGTATATCTTATCGCAACAGTGACCTTTATAGTCGGTCTCAAGATGCTCGGACATCCCGCATCTGCCAAAAACGGCAATATTGTTGCGGCTTCCGGTATGGGCATCGCCATTGTTGGTACGCTGCTGCTTCACGATATTGAGGTGCCTGCCATTATTTACGTTCTTATAGGCCTCGCTTTGCTTATAGGCGGGCTAGTGGGCGCATTGATGGCTATAAAAGTCAAAATGACCAAGATGCCCGAGTTGGTTTCCCTTTTCAACGGATTTGGAGGTGCCAGTGCAGCCCTTATCGGGTTGGTGGCATATAGTGATCAGATTGCGGATGCGGTGCAGGCCACCACCGTGGTTTCCGGGATCGTGATCGGTGCCCTGACGTTCTCAGGGAGTATGATCGCCTGGGGCAAGCTGGATGGGCGTGTAAAAAGTGTAGTCAATATCCCAAAAAGAAATTTGGTCAACAATTTGCTACTATTGGTCATTCTCGTTTTTGCAGCCTATTTGATCCTAAACGGGCAACCGACGCCTTTTTATATCTATCTATTGGTAGGACTCAGCCTGTTATACGGGATCATGTTTGTATTGCCTATTGGTGGCGCGGACATGCCTGTGGTCATATCCCTCTTGAACTCTATGACTGGTATTGCTGCTGCCATCACCGGGGTCTTATATAGCAACATGGTCATGCTGGTAGGGGGTATCCTGGTAGGTTCGGCCGGTATTATTCTAACTGTCGCCATGTGTAGGGCTATGAACAGAACCCTGGCCGCAGTTATTTTTGGTGCCTTTGGCTCAGAGGACCAGCAAGAGGAAGGCGATCGTGCCCTGGGTAATATCACCAAGACCAATGCGGGCGACGCCGCCATCCTGATGAATTACGCCAATCATGTTATTATTGTGCCGGGATACGGACTGGCTGTGGCGCAGGCGCAACACGTGATCCATGAATTGGAAGAGTTGCTTAGCCAGCGGGGAGTACGAGTTCAGTACGCCATTCATCCTGTAGCCGGCCGCATGCCCGGGCACATGAATGTACTGCTGGCCGAAAGCAATGTGGATTATGGCCTGCTTGTAGAGATGGAAGACATCAATCCCCAATTTCCTCAGGCCGACGTGGTGCTCGTTGTGGGTGCCAATGATGTGGTAAACCCGGCGGCATACAATGATCCGTCGAGCCCAATCTACGGCATGCCTATTCTGGATGTGGAGAAAGCCAAACACATCATAGTCAACAAAAGAAGCATGAATCCGGGCTATGCAGGTATCGAAAATGAGCTCTTTTTTAACACTAAAACAGCTATGCTTTTCGGTGATGCCAAGGACGCACTTACGGAATTGGTGGCAGAGCTAAAGAATATGTGAAAATATCACACTCCTGAACCCCTTAATTGTTAATTGCTCCATTAATTTAAAGATCAGTCCTTTAGTTGTATAATTTATAGGGTTCTCTGCCGTTATAGCATTGGTATTTTACCAAAGCACAAATCTTAAACCATAAATAACCTACAATGTTCAGAAAGACACTGACAATTCTTTCGGTGGCCCTTGCATTTCAGATCAATGCACAGTCTACCGCCACATGGACCTCCTCTTTTGACCAGCATGTAAACTGGCAAAAAGTAACTTCACTTGGAAATTATATCGTTCAGACAGATGCTGGCCTCTTCGGTATTGATACTGAAAGCGGCAATATTCTATGGCAGGACAGCGAATTTGGCGTCCTTGAAGAACTGGCATTTGCAGAATTGGAGAATTCGCCATTCGCAAAGATCGAAACGCCAAGAGGGCTCTACATTATCAATACATTTGACGGAAGCAGACTCTTTAACTCTTTTGACCATGGATTCAGCCGGGTAGATGAGCACTATGTGCTTTACCGGTCCAATACCATATTAGTTGCAGGCAAGTCGGATCTCGGGCCTAATACCGTACTCTCTATTGATATTAGCAGCGGAAATGTGCTATGGACTTCTGAAGGAGATGTGGGTAAATTATTTACGGTCATTGAGCTCACTGATAAGGAATTCCTCGGTGTCACTCTGCTTAAAAATGTGAGGATGAAGTCGCATACAGGCGAAATTATATGGAGCGCGGACAATTCGGCAGAAGCCAAACAAATAGAGCAACTTGGCGCTTTTGGCGACCTGCTCAAGCAGGTGGCAGAAAAGGCAACCGAGAATATGGAAATCAATCTCGATTTTGCCATGCACCCGTCTGGCGATGCCTTTGTTATAGGAGTGGAGCAGCAGGAAGAGTCCAGTTTTGGAAGCTCTGATCAAACCGTTATCAACTACACAGCTGAGTATCGTGCCTATGATGTGCACAACGGCGAATTGCTATGGGAAAAACCCATCACTGCCAAAGGGCAGCTGGGTCAGATGGCATGGGTGGCCGATAATTTGTTGATTTTACCTTTTGGCAGCAACAATTCGCGAATTAACCTCCACAGAATGAGCGATGGCGCAGGCCTCTGGGGTAAAAAGGGTAGGGGGATCAGCATTAAAGGCGGGATCTACGATTATACTCCTACTGATCAGGGAATGCTGGTTATTACCACACGAAACGATAAAAACTTCCTCAACTATTTGGATACAGCTAATGGTGCTTTGACGTTTGACAAATCGATCAAGGTGAAAGGCCATGTAGGTTATACGATTACCACTGATATGGGAATCCTTTACGTCACCGAGGAAGAAATGAATATAGTTGATATTTCCACCGGTGAATTATTGTGGGATAAGGATCTGAAGACC
>JBPEXP010000430.1:0-2950 GCA_052031475.1 Flavobacteriaceae bacterium
ATAGCTCTAAATCCTTCAGCCAATTATTTCCAGAGTTTCCAAATACATTGCGAACACTGACAGGCGATTCATTCGAAGGGAAATCCCTTATAGAAATAGTTGAAAGATTTGCCAGCGACAGACAAGCAGCCAAGTGGTTTAAATGGAAAGTATATTATTGGTTGGACGACCAGACCAACGAAGCAAGGTTTACGGTAGTTCGCGAAGACATAACTACCATTAAGCGAAATGAAGAACTTCTGGCAAAGTCGTTAAGTGTGGCAAAAATTGGTGGCTGGGAGGTAGATCTGGTGGCAAACACCGTATACTGGACAGATGTGACCAAGGAGATACACGAAGTTCCATCTGATTATGTTCCCAATCTGGAGGAAGGTATTAACTTCTATAAGGAAGGAGCAGATCGCGAGAAGATCACGGAACTTGTCAGTGAGGGGATCAGCGATGGCAAAGGCTGGGATACCGAATTGCGTATCATAACCGCCAAGGGCCGAGAACTTTGGGTGCGGGCCAAGGGAGAAGTAGAAATGGTGAATGGAAAATGTGTCAGGCTCTTCGGGACCTTCCAGGATATCGATGAAAAGAAGAAGACGGAGATCAGGTACCGAGAAGTATCAGACAGGCTTGCCATCGCTACCAATGCAGCACGTATTGGTGTGTGGGATTACAACCTGGTTGACAATACCCTGTTCTGGGACGACAATATGTATAGGTTGTACGGCATAAAAAGGGAAGACTTTAAAGGGGTCTTTGAAGCCTGGGAGTCTGCCGTTCATCCGGAAGATAAAGATGAAAGTGTTCAAAATGTACAGGATGCCATAGCGGGAATCAAAGATTTTAATACTGAATTCAGGGTTGTCTGGCCTTCGGGAGAAATACGGCATATCCGTGCCATGGCTACCATACATGTAGCGGAAGATGGGACGGCTGCGAGAATGATTGGTACAAACTGGGACAATACAGAGATCAGACAGGCAGAAAAAAAACTGAAAAAATTACTTGAGGTAACTAATGAGCAAAATGAAAGCCTGATGAATTTTGCCCATATAGTCTCGCATAACCTCCGGTCTCACTCCAGTAATCTCTCGATGCTAACCGGATTCCTGGGCAGGGAGAACAGGGAGAATGAAAAAAGCAAATTGATCGGGATGCTGGAGGAAGCCTCCGAAAGCCTCAATGAAACCGTGCAGCACCTGAATGAGGTGGTGCAGATTAACGCAGGGAACAGGGAACGAATGAGACCTGTGAACTTGTTAAATTCGATTAACGCCGTTCAGAAGAATCTCACCCTGCTGATCCAGGAAAAGGACCCCAAATGTACCATTGAGATCCCTAAGGATTTACAGATCATGGCCATACCGGCTTATCTGGACAGCATCTTGCTGAACTTATTTACGAACAGCCTTAAATACTGCAGTCCGGACAGGCCTCTTGAATTAAAAATCCGAGCAGATGCAGATGCCTCAACTGTTAAATTAAGTTTCAGCGATAATGGATTAGGGATTGACCTTGACCGTTACGGAGATAAGATTTTTGGCATGTACAAGACCTTTCATAAACACCAGGATGCCAAGGGTATTGGCCTCTTTATTACCAAGAACCAGATCGAGGCCATGAATGGGGAGATCAGTGTTGAAAGTGAAGTGGACCAAGGAGCTACATTTCACCTCAGCTTCGAAAGGCATCACATAAACCAACTTGACACATGAAAGTACTGGATGACGTATGCATCATAGATGATGATCACATTTTTATATACGGAGTGAAAAGATTGATGGAGGAGACATCCTTCTGCGAATCCCTGCAAGTGTATGAAAACGGGCAGGACGCCCTGGAACAGCTTCAAGCTAACATCAGTGAGGGTGGTTCCCTTCCTTCCATAATTTTCCTCGACCTGAACATGCCAATGATGTCTGGCTGGGAATTCCTGGACGAATACCTCAAAATTGACGGACAGGATCCAACTCAATCCAAAGTATATATTGTAAGCTCCTCCATAGATCCCAAGGATCTTTTAAGGATTAAGGACTACGATGTAATTTGTAACTACATTTTAAAGCCAATCACCCAAGACGATCTCCAGAACATTATAGTGGAACTTGCATAGGTATAATCAGCGTACTCCCGGACTGTAATCTTCCGGTGCATGAAGTGGTTGTTTTATGGTGCCTTCTGCACCGGTGTCGTTGTATATTCTCCATTGCTTTGCCATAAAGTCCGGACTTGCCCGTTGGATCTCTTCTTTTCTGAATGCACCCCCATCTTCAAATTCATGATTTGTGCCCGAGCCGTCCTCCCCAGGAACGCCAAATTGATCGATGAGCGTGCCGAAAGGATCATACAATGCGATATTGTCGTCTCCATTAGAATCAGCCACAGAATTTGTGCCGGCAACCAGATCAGGCTCTTTTCCAAAGATCTTTTGGAAGACACTGTCGTTGGCGGCAATGACTAAGGTGGAACCGGACTCTACGGCACGCCCGTTCAATGAAAATTCAGAGCTGACTTCTTCACTGTCATTGGTATGCCTTCTAAGGGTCCATCCACTGAGAGATATCTTTTTTGTTGAACCATTGTACAATTCAATAAATCGGGCACCGCTCTCATTATCCGGATCAGCAATTTCTGATATGAAAAGACTGTCTGAGCTCACCCTCGGATTCAGAACTTCGCAGCGCTCTCTATCAAAAATCAGATCATCCGGGCTTCTGATCTTTAGTCCCAGGTCCTTCCCATCTTTAACCAGAACACCCTGGATCCTGCCATTTCCCGCAGGCAATTCATCCTCCTGAAAGTCGGAAAAACCGCTGTTGAACATCCATATTTCCTGGCCGGTACAATTGACGAGAAGCCTGCTACTAGCTTCCCCGGCTATTGCATAGGTTTGGCCCAAGCTCGATTGTTCGAATTCCAACTGATCCAATGCAATCAATGTATTGATATGGCATTCCTG
>JBPEXP010000431.1:0-2264 GCA_052031475.1 Flavobacteriaceae bacterium
GGGCAAACCTCATTTGAGAATTGAAAATCGCTATATGCCATCCGGACCTACTACGGACGATGAAATTGCCAATATGATGCTCTGGGTAGGAATCATGCGAGGCAGGCCCAAGGCCTTTGACAACATCCATAAGAAAATGAGCTTTAAAGATGCCAAAGGCAATTTTTTTAACGCAGCTCGTTATGGAATGGCTGCTCAATTTCAATGGGATGGTCAATTATTAAGCAGCCATCAGCTATTTATGGATCATTTTATTCCAATGGCTTATCGCGGACTATACAGCATGGGGGTTTCACCTCGTGATGCTGAACACTATCTGTCTATCATAGAAAACAGGATCAGTTCTACTAATGGGAGCCGTTGGATGGTGGGTGCCTACAGAAAACTAAAGGAATCCTACAAGACCAGTGATGCCTTGAAAATTCTTGTCGCAACCATGCATGAAAGATGTGAAAAGCACTATACCGTTGATGCCTGGCAATTGCCAAGAGGCGATGAATACGTAGTATCCAAGGAAGAACTCAGAGTGAGGGACCGCATGACTACAAGGATCATAACGGCCATGGAGAATGATAGTGCAGAACTGGTCCTGAAGATGATGCTGTGGAAAAATATACATCACACGCCGATTCTGGGGAATGACCTGAATCTCGCCGGCGTGCTCACCTGGACAGACGTGGAGCAATACCTGAAAGAACCCGAGAAACTAAAGGGGAGTATCAGTGAAATAATGACCAGGGATGTAGTTACCGTTGAAGAAAGCATGAAGCTGGAAGAGGCGCATGCCATTATGGAGAAGAACAATATCCATTGTTTGCCCGTGGTGCACGGCAAGAAACTCATCGGTATCATAACTTCTAAGGATACCGTATGACACAAAACCCATTGAGGATTATAGAAAAGTTGGACAGTATACGACTTATTGGCCATGTGAAAGGCGAAAATACAGGTCCTACCCTGGTGTTTTTCGGAGGCATCCACGGAAATGAACATTCCGGGGTGAAGGCCCTTGAAGAGGTTTTCTCTGTTTTGGTAAACCGCAGAGGCTCGCTTAAAGGAAGCATTTATGGGATCAGGGGAAATATACCTGCACTGGCTATGGAAAGGCGGTTTGTTGACAAAGACCTCAACCGGATCTGGACTCGTGAAAACATAGAAGCCATACGATCTAAGGAATTTGACAAACGCCATAGTGAAGAGGCAGAATTATTAGAGATTTACGAAATATTAGTGCATATCCTGGAAACTGAACCAGGCCCTTATTATTTTATCGATTACCACACTACTTCCAGCCCTACGCTTCCTTTTATTACCATCAACGATGCCTTGATCAACCGTAAGTTTGCGCGACAATTTCCATTGCCTGTGATCCTGGGCCTTGAAGAATACCTGGAGGGCCCTCTTCTGAGCTATATCAACGAAAAAGGCTATGTGGCCATCGGTTTTGAATCCGGGCAACACTATACTCAGGAGGCCATAGACAACAGTATAGCCTTTACATGGTTAAGCCTGGTCATTGCAGGTGCCATGGAGGCAAAAGATCTGCCCGAAAAAGCGTCCTACCTGGACCAATTGATTGAGGCGGCCGAAGGGAATACTACATTTTATGAAGTCACGCACCGGCACCTGATCACAGAGCAGGATAATTTTAGTATGCTCCCGGGATTCAGAAGTTTTGATACACTGGAACAGGGAACAAAACTGGCCTATCACAACGGCAGGAAGTTGAGCGCGAAGAAAAAAACCATCGTGTTTATGCCCCTTTACCAGGAACAGGGAGAGGAAGGCTACTTTCTGATACGAAAGATTCCGGGTTGGATCCTCAAGCTGTCAGCTGCAATGAGAAAACTAAAACTAGATAATCTGCTGCCATTATTGCCCGGTGTTTCGTGGCATACTCCCGCCAAAGATCGCCTGATGGTCAATCTGAAAACGGCGGCATTCCTAAGCAAGCCATTTTTCCATTTACTGGGTTATCGCAGCAGAACAGTTGATGCAACGCATATCCTGGTCAGTAACAGAGAGCGCGCCGCCAGGAATGAGATGTACAGAAATGCGCCCTGGAATCGTTAATCTTCGTCAGACCAAATATTGTTATCCCGGTCAATATCGGCCATTAACATGGATGGGTCAATTAATACAGCCCTTATTTCTGACAGGGGGCTGTCTATTGTGAATTCAAAGTTCTTCATTGCCCAGGGCCAGTCTTCCAGGACCGTGCGGGGAATATCAGGATAGGGATTCTCCTTGCCACCCCGCATCAT
>JBPEXP010000432.1:0-4263 GCA_052031475.1 Flavobacteriaceae bacterium
TTTCTTGAACTGAGAAATAAAATATCAGCGGTTTACCGGGAGCTGGATTCCTTTGAAGTCCAAAATGACCTGATTGGAAATATTGTGACCAATTACCAGGCACTGCTCACTGCTGAAGAACGAAAGTTCAGCTTCGGGGAAAGCTCCCTTTTTCTGATCAATACCCGTGAAAGCAGACTCATTGACGCTGAACTGAAACAGAACGAAGTAGAAAATAAATTCTATGGGGCCAAGGCGCGACTATTCCAGACACTGGCCCTGAACCCGGAAAATCTTTAGCTTTAACCAACTTTTTTCTGTCTAGCAACAGTCTCTTTATCAGATTGTTGCATCCTTCCTTTGCCTGATCACCAGAAATTTTCGCTTAAAATAGTGACCTGCCCAAAAAAGCTGTGTCTAAATAAATAGAAGCATTAGGGTTCTCACAATTCTTGAACAATGAACGACTATTATGTGGAAATTTTTCTGGGTATCAGCATTGGAGCATTTATCATCTCGCTGTTTTTATTGATCTCCCTCTGGCGGAGGGCCCATAGACAGACCGCGAGCCCGGTAACAGAAAGAATACAAGAAGGCCATTACCCAACTGCGCCTGGTGAAAAAAATGAAATACGGATATAACTATGTAAACACTAACCATTGTATCCGTTTTCAGCCGCCAAAAAGGCCGTAACAAAATTTTCCATAGCGCAGTTATCGCCTTTAAAATACACTCTGGAGCAGTATATGTTTAAGAGTACAAATACGGGAATGTTCTCGTTTTTTGATTGGTTGGTTGATGAAAAGGCCCTGTTTTTCAGGGCCTTTTATAAAAAATCCGGAGGTCTAATATCTAGTATCATAGAAGAGCATAAGCACAAAATAACGGTAATAGCAGAAAACGGACTGGTAAGGATCAAAGTGCGGATCAACACAGAGATCGTCCAGGATGGAGAGCGCATCCCGACAGTCATCAAGAGGGAGAAAAGTTTTATCCAGATCGAAGAAAGATTTCCCATGAAATTGGAAGAATTATTTTCCGGGAATATGGTCAAGAGAATAACACAATTGCTCGACACCTGAAGCAGGTGAGCAAACAGGGCGATAGGATACTTACGAAAATGCAGAGAGATTAATGATAGATTGATTGGAGTTTAGTTCTCCACAGGTTGTTGTGAAGGGTTTCTGATGGATACTCCCCCATCCCGAAGAAGCCCTTTTACCTTATTTTTATAAATTGACAAGGTTTCCTCGTGGACTGCATAGCTGTTACCCATGCTCAAATTTCTTAAAAGACTTTTTCTTGTAATAATCGGAGAGCGTCACAGGTCTCATTTCAGTGAGGAAGATCCTTTTAGGGCACTGGACGACGAGGAACTTGTAAAACTTATTACTAAGGAGGGTAACACGCTCTTATTTGGGATCATCTATGACCGATATGCCCAGAGGATCTACAATAAGTGCAATGGTTTTGCCCGCTCTGAACAGGAAGCCTTAGACCTTACCCAGGATGTTTTTCTCCATCTCTTTGTGAAGCTTGGAGGATTTCAGGGCAGGTCTAAATTTTCAAGTTGGGTATATGCCCTTACCTACAATTTTTGTGTCAATTATGTCAACCGGAATAAAGCTAGAAAAATCAAAGACCAGTCTTCCTCTATAGATGACAAGCCTGTTGAAATGGCGGCCGAAGTTGCAGATAGGGAGTTGTTCAAACTGCGTTCTGAAAAACTGCAAAAAGCACTTGAGCATATCAGCCCGGAAGATAAGACCCTGTTGCTGTTAAAATATCAGGACGATGTCTCCATCAAAGAGATCGGCTCTTTGCTGGAGTTGGGCGAGAGTGCCGTAAAGATGAGATTGAAAAGGGCTAAGGCCCGAGTAGTTGAAACCTATAATTCATTTTAATCATGGCTGAAAGCGATCAAAATCCATTCAAGGAATTAGACAGGTTGATAAAGGAAGTGCCCCCACATTTGAAAAAGAAGGTCATGAGCGATGTGGCTATCGCCAAACTCATCATGGATGTGGCTTCACTATTTACAACAAATGTACAGTCCTTAATCGAAGGCCTGTTCAGAACAAATACAAAAAGAGAATAACTAAAATCCAAAGAACGTTATGGAAACAATTGGTAAAATCGCATCGGATTCATTAAGAACCATCATACTGGACATCGCTTCGGCACTTCCGGGGGTCTTCGGGGCCATTATCGTATTGCTGCTGGCCTGGCTGATCATTAAGATCACCGCTTATGTGTTGAAAAAACTCATGCGCCTTGCCCGGGTAGACCGAATTTCAGAGCAGGTAAATAAGGCGGAGCTATTTGGTAAAGATGGCAAGATCAAGATCGATATTGTAAAGATCATCCTCGGCTTTGTGAAGGCCATCCTTTGGCTCACCTTCATCATAGTTGCAGCAGATGTTATGGGGCTTACCGTGATCTCTGAAGAGATTGCCAACCTGCTACGCTACCTGCCTGTGCTGCTCAGTGCCCTGGTAATCTTTATGATTGGTATGTATGCTGCCAAGCTTATCAGGAAAGCCCTGGCAAGTGTATTGGAATCGATGGGGATAGGAGCGTCCAAGATCGTAAGCTCTATCGTCTTCTATATGATCATCCTGTTTGTGCTGGTAACATCCTTGAATCAGGCTGGTATCGATACAGAAATCATAACGAGCAATTTTACTCTCATTATAGGGGCATTTCTGTTGGCTTTTGCACTGGGCCTGGGGCTTGGTTCAAGAGAAGTTATCGCCGACCTTTTGAGGACGTTCTATGCCAGGAAGACCTTTGCCGTAGGCGATGCTATTAAAACCCGCAAGATAGAAGGCACCGTAGAATCTATAGATGGCATCTTTATAACCATCAAAACAGAATCAGGCAAGACCATTCTGCCCATCAAAAGTCTGGTAGATAATAAAATTGAGGTCCAATAAGTGGGGTGTTGGACTATTGGACCTCAATCAGGTAAGATATAAGGACTAGTTGCCGCAGATGATTTCGCTTAGGCTGCTAGCTGTAGCTTGCGATAAAGACAAATTACTTTTGAAAAGCACGAATTTATCGATGGCATGACCTTTAGACCGGGCCGATACCTCCATGGTATAGATGCCGGGGCTGTTGAATTTTACGTAAATGTTGTGGGAATCGTGGTCCGAGGTAACAGCCTGCCACTTGAAGCCCAGATTGTTTCCGCTTCTCCAGACTTTGAACCAACCGTCTTTGCTGGAACCATTTGGATTAGGAGTCTTGCCCGTTCCTTTGGGATAGACTATGCTGTTCCCCTTCTGACCGAAGAAGTCATCAGCATCGGCAAATCGCAACCAGGTATCATTGTGTTCAGATCCCTGATTTCCCATAGTCACTGCCGAATTCCAAACGAATCGATAGGTGCCAGGATTATTGATCTTAATTTTGAATTTTTTGGTGCCCACACCCGGATCGTTAAAATACTGAGCTCCGGTCCATACCATATATCCGTCACCGCTGTATCCGGGTTCATTGCTCTTCTGTTCCCAGGCACCCGGGAAATTGAGTGCTTCGAATTCTACTGCTAAAATCCCTCCGGTTTCCTTAAAGATATAATTGGATGGAGAACAGTTTCCACCGTTATTTCCTTCTTCAGCCGGCGGCTCTTCCTCAGCAGGGGGCTCCTCTTCAGCCGGTGGTTCTTCCTCCGCTGGCGGCTCTTCCTCTGCTGGTGGTTCTTCTTCTGCTGGTGGTTCTTCCTCCGCTGGAGGTTCTTCTTCAGCAGGTGCTTCTTCTTCAGCTGGGTTTTCTTCTTCCGTACTTTCTTCCGGGTTCTCTTCGGTTCCTTCAGTATTTTCCTCAGGATTGCTCTCTTCTTCGGAGGAATTCTCTTCCTGTTGTTCTACGGGATCTGCTTCGGCGAAGATTTCGTCCTGTGTTTCGTCACTGCTACATCCAAGGATCATTAGTCCCAGCAGGATACTGCAAAGGAGTTTGTAAGTCATTTTCATGAAAATCTAAGATTTATTGGGGTTCTACTTCAATTATTCTTACCAATCTGGGCAGCCAGCCGAAATTTCCGGTGTCAAAACACGCTGAAAATGGACTAAAAGGGTAACTGCCCTTTCATTTATACGAAGTGAATAGCGGATTGGATGTTTCCCGGCCGGATAATTTTCTCTTTCGTTTTAACAAAAACATCGATGAACGGATTAAAATGATCGACTAAACCACAAAAAACAGAGGTTTCACAACAATTACGGAACTGCTGACCACGGTATTTTGTAATTTAACCTATACCCATAATTACTTAA
>JBPEXP010000433.1:0-1593 GCA_052031475.1 Flavobacteriaceae bacterium
GACCATTTTTGAAACTGATAAGCTGGCTGACCCAGTCTATGGGTGCCAGTTCGACCTATATCAGCGCCGCAGCGGTTCCTGTTGCCATATCGCTTTTCCACACCGTATTCAATATTACTAATACGGCTCTTCTGATCTGGTTTGTCCATCCTATTTCCAGGGTGGTCGAGTGGATGGTGCCTGAAAAGACCTTGCCCAAGAAGGCCATTGAGGAGCCCAAATTTTTAAATAAAAAAATGCTGTCTTATCCTGAAACTGCAGTGGCTTCACTGGAAAAAGAATCTGCCTACCTTTTTAAAACGGCCATATTTGAGATAGTGGCTCATGCAATGCATATTCACCGCGAGGATATTAAATCGGATTTAAAAGCGAAGATGGTGATAAAAAAATCCACCAGAGACTTAGGAGTAGACGTAAGGGAACTCTACCTGCAAAAAGTGAAGGGTATATATGGCGAGATCATCAAATTTGCGGTAATTGCTCAAAGCTCCCTGCACCTGAGTGAAGAACAGAACAATCGTGTGGCAGATTTAAAACTTGCAAACCGAAAAATGGTTGAGATAATAAGGGATGTACTTGAACTGAATTATAACGTGACCCGATTTCTACATTCAGAAAATGAATATATAAAGAAAATGTACGACTCCTTTAGAAAAAAATTGGTTAAGGTACTGCGGATCATACATCTATTCCGAAAAGATACGGACAATGAACTATACCATAATAAATTAATGGTACTGAAAAAAGAGGCCAGTGATAGGATTTACGAGAGCACCCGACAGATGGATCGGTTGATCCGAAACGAATTAATAGACACCGATATGGCTTCCTCCATGGTGAATGACTCGGACAACCTGAACGGGCTTATCGAAAAGCTGATCGATGTAGCCGATATCTTATACGGAATCAGGGATCCGTTAAAAAGAGCAACGATATCACATCAAGACAATAGTGAGGCAGCGGCCTGAAAGAACTCCCCCGGCAGAACGAGTTCAACCGGGTTAGGTTCTTCATTTTTTGGAGACCTCCCCCTCTACTTTAGCTGGTTCTACGGTGCTGTCATAACGCTGGTAATACTGTTCCAGCAAATTCATTGTGGCCGTGATCAGGTCCTTGGTCTCAAGTAGTAGTGAAAAGTACAAGGTGGTATTTTTCGGGCTCGATTCTTCGGTCCTGGTCCGTTCTACCTGCGTCTCGATCTTGTTGGAAACCATATTATACAGTTCGTCCTTCTTCATCACAATGTTGCCAATTTCTTCGAAGGAACGGTTGTCAAAAGCCTGCTTGGTTTTAGAAAACAAATTCTCTAATTCCAGGTTGATCTCCGTTAACTCCTTGAATTGATTGTACTTGAGCTTTTTGTGATTGTTGTTCACATGTTTGTGACTGATCTTGGTAATGTATTCAAGACATTGCGCAATATCGGTGAGATAGCCAAGTATGTTGATATACAGGTTACTGGCCTCTACACTGTTTTCATCCAGGTTTTTGATAAAATAGAAAAGGTGATCCCTGAGATCATCTATTTCAACAGAGAGTTTGACCACTTTATCTCTATTCTTACGCAACTGATCCAAATCCTGTTTTGCAAGA
>JBPEXP010000434.1:0-2161 GCA_052031475.1 Flavobacteriaceae bacterium
ATTGTGATGAATGACCGAACCGACCTTAAATCTTCTGTAAAAGCAGATAAACTAAGGGTAACACTTAATAACACAGCAGACCTGGACCTCAGCGGCGACGCGGATTACGCGGCATTGAACCTGAAAAAGTCTTCCAATCTGAATGCCAGGAAAATGCGGGTCAGTAGTGTTGACCTGTATACGTCCAATACTTCCGATGTTCATGTAAATGCGACAAGGAACCTGGAAGTTTACGCTCAGGGAAAGAGCAATGTATATGTCTATGGAGATCCTAATGTGGAAATCAAGGGTCTTACAGACAAATCAAAAATTATTAAAAAACGCTAACTAACCAGAACGATTGGTTTTAATTGTTAAGTTGATTGAATGTCCCGGCATCCCGGGGCATTCTTATTTAATTAATGAAGCGTATATTTAGCTTTCACATAAACTGCCGGCCCATATGAATCTTAGAGACGGGGTAAAATCTATTGAAATCAAAGTATCATCTGAAACTCAGAGGCTTAGCGATTTTGTCAAGGATACATCCAAATCACTGGTAGACCGGCTGGAAAGTTATGAGGATATCATTAATATTGAGGTAGGCGACACTTCAATGACCAGGGCCAAAACTTTGGAAAGGGAATTTGATATGCGCCAGTTGTTTGTCAAGTACGAGGGCGATAATCCTACCGGAACTCAAAAAGACAGAATTGCCTTCGCCCAGGTGTACGATGCTCTCAGAAGAGGTTTTGACACGATCTGTGTAGCTACTTGTGGTAATTATGGCGTAGCTGTGGCCCTGGCTGCACAATTGGGCGGCATGCGCTGCATGATAGCCATCCCAGACAGCTATCACACCGAAAGAGGACAGGAAATGGAACTTTTAGGTGCCGAAATATTGCGTCTGCCGGGGAGCTATGAACAGGTAGTTGACGCGAGCAGCCAATTGGCCAGGGAGAAGGAATGGTATGACGCCAATCCCGGTGGTACCAATACCGCACTGCAAATTTCCGCATATGCCCAAATAGCCCATGAAATAGTAGAAGAAATAGGCGACGCACCTAAATACTGTGCCGTTCCCGTATCAAACGGTACTCTGCTGGCCGGGGTTTACCGGGGTTTTACCGGATTGTATAAGCGTGGAAAGATCTTTAGAATCCCTAAGATGATTGCAGCCTCTTCTACTCAAAAGAACCCTATTATTTACTCCTTTAAATCGGGCCTCGATCACTGTGTTGATTTAGATCCGGCTAAAATCAAGGAGACCAAATACAATGAACCCCTGATCAACTGGCACAGTTTTGACGGGGAAGAAGCCTTGTATGCCATTCGAGAATCAGGGGGTGACGCTTTCCATATCAGTGATAAAAAGATGAGGGAAATGAGTTCTCTTTTACTGAAAAAAGAAGGTCAGAGAATATTACCGGCTTCAACAGCAGGATTAATTGCTTTGCTGGAGCTGGATGAACAAATAAATTTTGAACCAGACAGATACGTGGCTATCGTCACGGCGAAAGATTAAAGATTATGAAAAAAACTATAGACGGCAGAGCATTGGTCTATTGCGAAGGGGCATTTAATACACCCAATGGAAAGACCGCACACGGTTTAGTGCGATTCACTGAGCGTTACGATGTAGTAGGCGTACTGGATAGTAGATATGCGGGTCATGACGCGGGCGAAGTGCTTGATCAAAAACCTAATGGGATCCGTGTATTCGGATCTATTGAAGAGGCCGCCGGGGTCTTGGGAAATGAAGGTAAGAGCCCTCAAAACCTGGTCATTGGTCTGGCACCTGACGGTGGCCGGCTTCCGGCAGAAGCAAGGAAGACCGTAAAAACCGCTCTGGAATTAGGATGGAATGTAGACAGTGGCTTGCATGATTTTTTAACAAACGATAAAGAGCTGGTTGAATTGGCCAAGGCTAAAAATGCCAGAATACGCGACGTACGCAAAACCCCGGACCGGGATAAGCTGCACTTTTTTACCGGAGAAATAGAAGAGGTACAATGTCTCAAGCTCGCGATCCTGGGAACAGATTCGGCCCTGGGCAAGCGTACCACGGCCTGGATACTGGTTCATGGACTGCGCAAAGCAGGCATAAAGGCCGAAATGATAGGAACCGGTCAGACCGGATGGATGCAGGGTGCCAAATACAGCATGATCATGGATAGCTGTA
>JBPEXP010000435.1:0-3628 GCA_052031475.1 Flavobacteriaceae bacterium
GGGCGGCCCTATGCGGTACCAGCCCCGGATGACCAGATAACTAACGCTGCTCGTACTGGATGGATGCAGTGGCTAGTGGCTCATAGATCTCGAGGATCCATTTCTCGTCCTCATAGCTGCCATCAAGATCAGAGGCCATAGCCCAACGAGCTTCGTCTTTAGTGCTAAAATCGGCCAGATATACGTAATACAACCCATTCTTTCTATTATAGAATTGCCTGGCATTTAATCCTTCATTGTTCAATTTGTTTACAAAAGCTTCTAAATACCGCTTGTTTGAATAAACATTGACAATTAAATAATAACCAGAATCAACCCCGATAATATCCGACCGATTTTGATTTCTTATAGGTATTTCCTTAAAGTCTTTTCGCGTTATGATCGACTTTTTAGGTGTCTCCACCTTGGCAACCGCAGCCTTCTTTGGGATATATACCTCTTCGTCTATAGAAGCTGTAGCTGTCTCAAAGTTTACCCCGGTTAACCTGTTAAAGCGATCCTGAGTCTTAACATCTATTTCTTTTCTCAACAGACGTACAATGGTCTCAAACTGCTTTTCGTACATAGCTGCACGAGCTTTTTCAATAGAATCCTGCCTCCAGATGAGTTCATCCAGGATCATGCGGTTTTCCATGGCCAGTGAATTAGCATCCATCTGCTCTTGGTTGACTACCACCGCGTTTACTTCAGTTACTTCTTTGTGCTTTTTGGCAGTTCTGTCCTTCTTTCCTTTGTTTTCACGCACTTCTTCGCGCAGTTGGGCGATCTGCTCTTCATAATTCCTAACGATCCTGTCTATCTGCGCATCCTTAGACTCATCCGTACTACTGATCAGGAAATCCGATGCACTCAGGTCTTCTTTAAAGGTGTACGCGAGAGATATTTCGTGGTTCCAACCCAGGTTGGCTGCCTCATCGGCAATATTCTTTTCCATGAGATAACCCAGAGACAATTGCTTGCTCAGATTGAATCCCAATCCGAACGAAAGTCCGAAAGTTTCATCATAGGTACTTTGAAGCCATCCGTAATTAGGAAGATCCAGCAAAACAGAACCCACATAGGAGAATTCTCCCTGATGGTTCTTGCCCACTTGTACCAGGGGCATCATCCGCGCATTTTCAAATAGTCCGGTTTGCGCGGCAAAAAGGTGGCTATACTGCACTGATGCCTTCAGGTTCTGATCAGAAAAGCCTGTGATCAGTTCATTAGTTGTCTGGTTGTACTGTACCAGGTCCTTGGCGTATACACCAAAGTCGAACTGGCCTACAGAGAGGGCGATACCCGGGTGCACGCCAATTCTGTTCTGGCGTACATTCTCTGTAAGTGTAGGGTCTGATTCAGGGGTAACCACGCGGTCCTGGTCTATGCCGCCACTGTGATAGCTTACATTGGTACCGAACGTCAGGCTGGTTTTGTCACCCAGTTTTACCATATTGGCATAATTGGCATTAAAACCAAATTCCTGCATAACTCCGGACCACTGTCCGTATACTCCTATTCCAAGTGCCGTCCTTTCGTTCAATTTATTGCTGAAACCTAGATAATAGTTCTGGGCATTGTCTTCAAAGCCAGCGTATTGGTTTCGGTGCAGTATGTTGATGTACGACTTGTTCTCGCGCACCAGTGAAAAGGTGGGATTAATCAGGAATCGGTTAAAAAACAGCTGGTTGTGAAAGGTGCTGTTGATGCTGATCTCGGTCTGTTGTACTTCCTGGCCCTGCGAGGTCTGGTAGCCCAGCAAAAGCAGGAGGGCGAAGATCAGATAGTGCTTTCCAAACGTTATGTTACTATAAGTTTTCATAACTAGCATTATTAGGGTTGTAGGTCGATGAGGTCTGCCAGAAGCCTACTTCATCCGGGGTTGTATTCTACTGGTCTGAGCCAGTTGGGTGATCTGCCGGCCAGGGTTGCATTTTGGCTCGGCTGATCCCGGTGTCCCGCCTCCATCTGACAGGACACCGTTCAGCATGTATTTTTAGTCCTGGAACAATGTATTGGTATATCCTGTACTCAGGGCATTGTTCACCAGGTTCAGGTACTCCTTGTCTGCTTCCTTCAACAGGGCGTGCTCTTCAGAACCGTTGTAAGAGAATACCAGCTGCCTGATATCTTCTTTTCCTTTACCTCGGTTAGACATAACATATCCCATGCCTCTGTCTGTCATCAGGGCGATAGAGAAATCGTCTTCCTTACTGTTGATGGGGCTTCCCAGGTTGGTAGCCAGGGTAAGCCGGTTATTGGCGATCTGTACGGCGTACAAGTCAAGTCCACCGTATCCTGCACGACCGTTGGAAGCGAAGAACAATAGCGTTCCGTTCACCAGGTTCGGATACAGGTCGTCTTTTACCGAATTCACCTTGCTACCCAGGTTTTGGGCGGTACCAAACTGTCCGTTCGACTGTAATTCGGCTACGTAGATATCGTATTCGCCATAGCTTCCCGGCATGTCTGAGGCGAAGAATAATCTCCTGCCGTCTTCTGAGATGGTCGGGTGAACGGCTGAGGCGTACTTAGGGCACACAGCCACTTCCTGGATGTTGGTCCACTGCCCGTTGATGCGATCGGCCTTGTAGATCTTATACATCTTCTGCTTTTTGGAAAAAATCCCAGTAAGAGGTTTGATGTATACTGCCTTACTAAAATAGGCCGTTCTGCCATCCGCTGTTACCGCAATGGGAGGGTTATATGCGTCTGAATATTTAGCTGCGGTACGGGCAGCAACCAACTCTTCCCGCTCACTGGCCACTACCAGTTGTTTGAGTTCATCAAGCGACTGTGACTGGTGAATGGCCGCAAAGTCAATTTCCCTGTATTTGCTCACAGGTGAATTTGAGGCATAACGTCTTTGATTTTCTTTTTTGACCTGGTAGTCCTTTTTAATAAGGGATACCCAGTCTTTTTGAAGGTCCATGGTAGGAGCCGAAGCGTTCTTGGCCTTGGCCATGGCAAATTCATAGCGCTCATAATAGCTTGGACTGATGTGGTGATCATCACTTAGATCGATCAGTTTCTGGTACCAGAAGGCAGCCGTCTCATAGTTCTCCATCAGGAAGTTGGCGTTGCCAAGATCTTCAAAGATCTCCTGTTCGGAGTAGCCGAGCTTCACCAATTTGAGGTAATCATCGATCCTCTTATCGGCTTCTACCTTTTGGGTCAGGGTCGTATTAACATCTCTGGGCTGTTGTGCGCCCACTGTGAAAAGCATAAGTAAGCAAGACATGAAAACCGTGCTTCTATACGTAAAATAATTTTTCATGACACGAGATTTGGGGTTTGTGAAATCAAAGATCGAATAAGAATTCAGGCTATGGTTATGAATTTTTCACAGGTTTTTAGCAGTTTTAAAATGAGATTTGTTAAAAAATGCCCGAAAACCTATGAATTTTTCACAGATTCGGTAAGTAGTAAAGTTTTTCCGATCAACGATTTCGATGAACTGCACAGCGTCATGGGAGGTGGATAATGCGGTCGATGAAGAGTGGTTTTTTAAGTTGAAAGGAAGTTTGACAGGTTAGCAACACGAGCCCGGTGTTTGGGTTCGGTAAAGAAAATTATAGATTTTTAATTAACCCCTACTTATGTTTAGTTGTCCTGGTAGTATTCATCGATTCACTCACCGAATTAAACG
>JBPEXP010000436.1:0-2513 GCA_052031475.1 Flavobacteriaceae bacterium
ATGGGGGGAATTCGGTGAAAATGAGTAAGATCACCCAGCCTTCGGAAAGTTTCTACGGCATGGGCGACAAGGCTACGCATACCAATTTAAAGGGCAAGAGGGTAAGCAACTGGGTTACAGATCAATATGCGTATGTAAAAGACCAGGACCCGCTATACAAGGCTATCCCTTTTTACATAGGTCTTCACAGCAATATCGCCTACGGTATTTTCTTCGACAACAGCTTTATGACCCACTTTGATTTTTCCCATGAAAAAAGGAATGTGACAAGTTTTTGGGCGGAAGGTGGGGAGATGAATTATTATTTTTTCTACGGGCCTGAAATGTCTAAGGTAGTAAGGGCTTACACAGACCTTACAGGAACACCTGAATTACCCCCTTTATGGGCTCTCGGCTTTCATCAATCCAAATGGAGTTACTTCCCTGAAAGCAGGGTCAGACAGATCGCGAAGAATTTCAGGAAGCTAAAGATCCCCTGTGATGCCATTTATCTAGACATTGATTACATGGACGGATTCCGTTGCTTTACCTGGGATAAAAAGCGATTTCCGGATCCGAAGACCATGATAGCCGATCTGTATAAGGATGGATTTAAGACCGTGGCCATGATCGATCCGGGTATCAAGGTAGACCGGGATTATTGGGTATATAAGGAAGCCCTTGAAAATGATTATTTCTGCAAACGGGCAGACGGTCCCGTTATGCGCGGTAAGGTCTGGCCGGGAGAGTGCAGCTTTCCTGATTTCACCAACCCTGCAGTTCGCAAGTGGTGGTCTGAGCTCTATAAGGAAATGATCGCAGAGATAGGGGTGCACGCGGTCTGGAACGACATGAATGAGCCTGCTGTGATGGAGGTTCCCTCCAAAACGGCTCCACTGGATACCAGGCATGATTACGACGGGCATCCCTGTAGCCATCGCAAGGCTCACAATGTATATGGAACCCAGATGGTAAGAGCTACCTGGGAAGGTGTTAAGAAATACGTATTTCCAAAACGGCCCTTTGTCATTACCCGCGCCGCCTATGCAGGTGCCCAGAGATTCACTTCCACATGGACCGGGGATAACGTGGCCACCTGGGAACATCTATGGATCGCTAATGTGCAGGTACAACGAATGTGCATGAGCGGAATGTCTTTTGTGGGCTCGGATATCGGCGGATTTGCAGAACAGCCCAGCGGTGAACTCTTCGCCCGATGGGTGCAGCTCGGTGTTTTTCACCCCTTTTTCAGGGTACATAGTAGCGGCGACCACGGAGATCAGGAACCCTGGTCCTTTGACTCCGAAGTAACGACCATTGTCCGGAAATTCATAGAACTGAGATATCAGTTGTTACCCTATCTGTACACCATGTTCTGGAATTATTCAAGGAACAGGGAACCTATGTTAAAACCCCTGGTATACTATGATCAGGAAGATCAGCAGACACATTTTAGGACCGATGAATTTATTTTTGGCAACCATATCCTGGTCTGTCCGGTACAGGAACCTAATGCCAAGGGCAGGCGGATGTACATACCTCGTGGAAAATGGCACAACTTTTGGACTGGAGAGGTTGTAGAAGGAGGAGCTGAGAAATGGGTGGTTGCGGATATAGACAAAATCCCGATTTTTATTAAAGAAGGTGCTATCATACCCAAATACCCTGTTCAGCAGTATGTTGGAGAAAAGAAAATAGAACAGCTTACGCTGGATGTCTATTACAAAGAGGGTGTGGAGCAATCTACAGTCTATGAGGATGAACAGGATGGTTTTGATTATACAAAAGGCATTTACAGCCTCAGGAATTTTAATCTGAACGGAAAGAAAAAAGAACTGATCATTCAGCAATTTAAGGACGGTACCTATGTCACTGATTACGATAAATTGCAAATCAATCTGATTGGCTTGCCATTCAAGATCGATACCATAGAACTAGACAACGAAGCCATCTCTTTGAAGGAAGCGGGCCTCAATGGCAACAACAGTATAGCGATTAGTAAGAACTTTACAGAGTTGCACATTATGGGCAAATGATAATTTTGTATTTTAAAAGATTAAAGAGCAAAAAGGATGAAAAAATTAATATTAGTACTGACCATATTTCTCGGGGTAGCCGCATGCAAGGTGAACCCGTTCACTGGTAAGAAAACGCTTAATTTTTATCCCAATAGCCAGCTTTTCCCCATGGCCTTTGCCCAGTACGATCAATTTCTGGGCGAGAATAAAGTGGTAAAGGACACGGAAGAGTCCAGGATGATCAACAGGGTCGGACAGCGTATTTCCTCTGCGGCAGAACGCTGGCTGAACGCCAATGGATATGCAGGATATCTGAAGGACTACCGATGGGAGTACAACCTGGTAAAAGACTCTACCGTTAATGCCTGGTGCATGCCCGGAGGTAAAATCGTTTTCTATACCGGAATTCTTCCCATCACCCAAACCGAAACCGGCGTTGCCGTGGTTATGGGCCATGAAGTAGCGCACGCCCTGGCCGATCACGGTGCCCAGCGAATGAGTGCAGGTACCCTCCAG
>JBPEXP010000437.1:0-4637 GCA_052031475.1 Flavobacteriaceae bacterium
GAAGTCTATCTGTGCCGGGAAACAAACGCCATTGATTTTGAGCTGGCCGGAAACGAGTTGCTTGCTTTGTTGATGGAATCAACGGCCATCAAACAATATTATCCAAAGTACAACCGGGCACAAAAGAATCAAATTCCCGCCTACGGCATATTTTCTTATACAGACAGGAATGGCATCCTGCACCTGGCTTTTAACAGGGTCAGGTCTCTGCCCGCTCATTATGTGGCCCTCTACAGTAGCACGGACTGCAGACTCTATCTTGAAGAGTTGTGTAAGAGTTTCGGACTCTGCCCAAAATATTGTCATCTGCAGGAAAACGTAGCGCACTGTTCTCATTTCAGAATCCCTGCATGTGGTGGGATTTGCAGAGGTAAGGAATCGGCAGCCGACTATAATTCCAAGGTTCAGGAAGCGATTGGCCATATATTATCCAGAAAGAACAGTTACGTCATCAGGGAGAAGGGTCGAGGGCCCGATGAAGATGCGGTAGTACTCATGCATGAAGGCCGTTACAGTGGCTATGGTTTCATTTCTAAAGACACCAGTATTTCAAATCTCAATGATGTTTTGTCTTTCGTACAACCGCAAAAAGACACGCTGGAAACCCAAAGACTCATTATGAGCTATTGTATCAAAAATCCAAACAATGTATTTGAGTTTGAGTTAGCGGAATAATTCCCGGCCCACTCAGATGGCGACGGTACAAGATATCAATCGTTCAGTTTAGCGTACATACGCACTACAAAGAACAGCCACATCAAGAAGATCAGCGCGACCAATATTGAATATCCCAGTATAAATTCCATTAATTTCGCCTGTTAAATAAGATCATGAATCCCAAAATGGTGGGTGCCCAAAATGCCACAAAAATCGCGTCCAGCTTTCTCCCCTGCAGGAACATATATTCAGACACGATGATGACAGAAAATACAACCAGTAACATGACAAAATTCATGATACCTATCTTCTGAATAAATTTCTTGAACATGTTTGGTTAGGTATGCCTATTAAAGTTACTTAATTGCGCCTTAAAATGTTAAATTATTTTAAGTTTTTATTAACATTTGAAGCCGGGCCAAGATATAGTGATCAACAACCCGGGAAATTGTATGTTTGAAAAGAGATTAATTGGATCATTCTGATAAAACGCTGAGAGGAGTTTCATCGCTTTCCACTGTTCATAAAATTTACCAGCATGACGATCAATGCGATGACAACAAAAGCGAATACGGCCAGCATGATCATGCCATTGGTCCAATCAACTAAGGAAATAAAAAAACTGTACATGGCTCACTTATTTGATCCTAATATAAGAAGATAAACAGGCATTTGGCATCCTGGTCATCGCTCGCTTTTCAGCGGCGCGGCCTACAGCTGTTAATGCCGAGTATACCGTACAACGGGCAAAAACTGACCAGACTGGTTAGAAGCAGTATGGCTGCCAGTGTAAGAATTACCCAGGAAGCAACTTCATCAAATACTTTATAGTAAACAAGCAATCCGCCGGTAATGCCTAATAAAAAACGAATGATCTTATCTATCTGACCCAGATTTTTTTTCATGACCAAACTTTTTGAGTACGAGATTACGATCCATTAAACTTGTAAATTTTCGTAGTCGCATCAACAAAGTTATTATCTATGGTCAGCCAATTAAATGATCGCGGTCATTTTACGAACCGCTGGGGCATACAAAGTCGGTAACCTCCAAGCCGCTGTTCTTCAGGGCCTCATATCCTCCGGCTATATCCACCAAATTGTGTACCCCCCTGCTTTTTAGTATAGAAGATGCAATCACGGAGCGATAGCCTCCTGCACAATGCAGGTAGAAGGTCTTGTCTGATGGAAAATCACCGAGATAACGATTGATATAATCGAGGGGGGTATTTTTGGCACCGTCCAGGTGCTCGGCCTGAAATTCGCTTTCCTTGCGGACATCAAAAACCGGCTGATCGCGGTCTTTTAATTCATCCAGCAGTGAATCTACAGTCCTCGAATCTATGGTATCTACCTCTTTTCCAGCCTTTTTCCATGCCTGGAACCCTCCTTTTAAGAAACCCAGCGTATTGTCAAAACCCACACGGCTAAGCCTGGTAACTGCCTCTTCTTCTTTGCCTTCCGGGGTTACCAGCAAAATAGGCTGTTTCACATCGGCAATCAGGGCGCCTACCCACGGGGCAAAATCTCCGTGCAGACCAATAAAGATAGACCTGGGGATGTGGCCTTTAACAAATTCATCCTGGTGCCTGACGTCAAGGACCAATGCACCCGTTTCATTAGCGGCTTCCTCAAAAGCATCCGGACTCAATTGGGTGGTACCCCTTTCAATGACCTCACCTATATCTTCATAGCCTTCCTTGTTCATCATAACGTTGAGCGGGAAATATTTTGGAGGTGGCAGTAAACCCTCTGTAACCTCGGCTATAAACTCGTCCCGGCTCATATCTTTTCTCAGGGCATAGTTCATCTTCTTTTGGTTGCCGAGCGTATCCACCGTTTCCTTCATCATATTCTTACCGCATGCCGATCCCGCGCCATGAGCGGGGTATACGATCACTTCGTCTTCCAGGGGCATTATTTTTTCCCTCAGGCTGTCATAGAGCATACCAGCCAGGTCTTCCTGCGTCATATCAGCAGCTTTCTGTGCCAGGTCTGGGCGTCCTACGTCTCCCAGGAAAAGGGTATCTCCTGAAAAGATCGCATGGTTCTTACCATGTTCATCTTTTAGCAAATAGGTAGTGCTTTCCATGGTATGACCCGGTGTGTGCAATACCTTCAAACTAATCTTACCTATTTTAAAGACTTGTCCGTCTTCGGCAATAATGGCGTCAAATTGAGGATTAGCCAAGGGTCCGTAAACAATGGGTGCTCCTGTTTCCTTGGCAAGTGTAACATGACCGCTTACAAAATCAGCGTGAAAATGGGTCTCAAAAATATACTTGATACGGGCTCCTGCCTTTTCAGCTCTTTCGATATAAGGCGTCACTTCCCTAAGTGGGTCGATTATAGCCACCTCACCGTCGCTTTCAATATAATATGCACCCTGCGCAAGGCATCCCGTATAGATCTGTTCTATGATCATCTTTTACAACTTTTACTATTCAAAATTACATCTTAATTGTCTTATCACCACACAAGATGTTTAACGTTTTCTATTGCTTTGCCGGGCCACTTTGGTCATCAAATCGGTTCCTGCATGCTGATGGTCAAAGTGCTGTACGGCTTCACTGATCTGGACTTTTAAATGGTCTTTATCTATCATTCCGGCAATCCCGCTGCTGAAAAGGATGTCCCTTGTTGGACCAATAGCTCCCACTATATAAAATCGCATTCCTTTTTCATGGATATCCTTGATTAGCTTTCTGAGCATGTGGGCGGCCGTAGAGTCGATATAGGTTATCGCTTCTGCATTCAGGATCACGGCTTTGAGCTTGTCACCCTTTTGGTGCATCTGTTTGATGAGCTGCTTCTTAAAAAAGGAGGTATTTCCAAAATAGAGTTGGGCATCAAACCTCAGGATGAGAAGCTCAGGTCTGATCTCAACATCTTGTGCGAATCGTTCTATGTTCCTGTAATATTCTGTATTCCTTATCTTCCCAAGGACAGCGATGTGAGGGTTTGAAGTACGATAGATCATCAGCAGAATAGCCAGAATCACACCCAGCAATATCCCTTCAACGATCCCAATAAAAAGTGTAGCGATAAAGGTGATCATCCAAACCGCAAATTCGTCTTTCCTCAGACGCCAGAGCCGCCTGGCATAGGTAAGGTCAATCAGGCCGAAGACCGAGACAACGATGATGGCGGCCAGGATGGCGTTGGGTAGATAGTAGAATAATGGTGTGAGGAATAAAAGGGTAATCAGCACCAGAAGGGCTGCAAAAAAACCGGCCAGGTTAGATCTGGCGCCACTTTCTGCAGCAATATAGGATCTTGAGAAACTCGCGGCCACCGGAAATGTCCTAAAAAATGATCCGGCCACATTCATGGCACCGAGGGCCAAAAGTTCCTGATTGGGATCCAGCCTCTCATCTGCTTCCTTTTCTTCGAGCCCTTTGGCAATGGAGATGGCTTCCAGATAGCCCACAAGAGCCAGGGTCAGAGCTATGGGCCAGAGCTCGCTTACATGCTGCCACTGAAAGGCAGGAAGGTGAAAAGAAGGAAGACCTCCCGGTATGCTTCCCACGATCTGGACACCACTGGTTTCCAGGTTTAACCAATAGACGGCCAGGATACCCAACACTACAGACAGCAGTATTGCGGGTAGTTTACGAGCCCATTTCTTAAGCGCAACTATGAATAATATCCCGGAGAGCCCTATTATCAATGCAAAAAAGTTAGTGTCTTCAACAGCTCTGACCGTATTTAGCAGCAATTCATTGGCCAGGCTACTCCTTTGGGTTTCCACCCCCAATAAATGTTTGAGCTGGCTGAGAATGATCAGAATGGCCGCAGCGGAAGTAAATGCGCTAATTACGGCTTTGGAAAGGAAATTCACCAGATAGCCCATGCGCAATAGGCCCAGAATGAGTTGGATACCGCCTACCAGAAATGCCAGAAAAATTGCCATTTCCAGATATGCATCGCTGCTCAGAGCCAGGGCGCCCAGACCTATGGCAACAAGCAGTGAATCCATGG
>JBPEXP010000438.1:0-6341 GCA_052031475.1 Flavobacteriaceae bacterium
GTTCTGGCAAGGCCGACGAATTTTTCCCAGGCCGGGTGAACCCTAAGGATATAACCAACTACCATTTTTTTACCCTTCTCTTTGGCCAGATTCACCAACCTAATAGATTCCTCTACCGTAAGGGCCAGGGGTTTTTCTACAAAAACATGAGCATTGGCATTGAGAGCCTCTTCTATGTAAGGCGCGTGAGTATCCGGGTAAGTGCTAATGGCCACTGCATCCGGACGGGTTTCCTTTAAGGCGCCGCTATAATCTCCGAAAGTTGGATAGCCTCCTAGCATTTCAGAAAGTCGTTCCCTGCTGTCAGGCTTCCTGCTGATCAGTCCTACAATTTCAAATTCCGGTAATTGATGATATGCTTTGGCATGGCTGGCACCCATATGGCCACAGCCCACAACCAGCACTCTAATAGGTTTCATATAGTGATTTTTACTAAGGAGATGGTCAATAAAAATACGATTTTAAAATCGCTTTTACTCCTGAGTAATAAGAACGCCCAAAAAGGTTCAGATGAACCAGCAGGTAATAGAGCTGATATATTTTTATTCGGTCTTCAGATAAACCATCTCCTGGAAATACATCTCCATAGGCAGCGTAAAAGCCATCCCCGAATCCACCGAACAATCGGGACATGGCAATGTCTACTTCCCCATGACCGAAGTATACTGCCGGGTCAATCAGAAATGGAACACCATCCTTTCGGATCAGGTAATTCCCGGACCAAAGGTCGCCGTGTAATAAGGAAGGCCTTACATTAGGGCAAAGCTCTTCAAGTACGCTGAGCATGAGTTTTTCAGAAGGAATATCCGAACGGAGAAGCATGCCATTTTCCTCGGCCATTAAAATCTGGGGAAGCAACCTTTCCAGTGCAAAGAATTCCGGCCAATTCTGGTGTTCTCGATTCGACTGAGGCAGGCTTCCGATGAAGTTATCGTCCTCCCAACCAAATGAATCTGCTTGTTTTTGATGCAGCATAGCCAGCTTAGAACCCAGCATCCTAAAATCCTTGCTCTCAGGCCTTTTGGCATCAATGAATTCCATGAGCAAAAAAGCCTTCTGGTCTACCTGACCACAGGCATAGACCCTTGGAACCCTTATGGTAGCCGTAGCAGCAATAGCTTCCAGGCCTTTTTTCTCCGAAGTGAATAAAGACAGGGCATCCGAACCGCTGTTAAGCTTACAGAAATACGCCTCATTATCAGTCTCCAGCCGGTATGCTAAAGAAATATCGCCTCCACCCAGTCCGGACCATCGTCTTACAGGTTTTGTAAGCTGCTGCTCTATGGCAACAAGTACGGAAGGATCCATGTCATATATTTACCTAAAACAACTCCTCGTAATACTGCCTGGCCATTCTCTTGGTAGTAAAAGCTGGTATTACGTCATCCATGGCCTGGAATACAATTTCCTGCCACTTGTCCGGCTTGTCGTAATATGTAGGCAGTACTTTATTTTCCAGGATATCGTAAAGATTTTTACTGTCTGTAAGATCCTGTTCCCAGGCGGGCAGCAGATGGTCTACTTCGGGAAGGACAAATGAATTCTTTCCATTTTTTTGAAATTCAGGGATCCAGCCATCGTTGATACTCAGATTTACAGAACCATTCATAGCAGCCGTCATGCCGCTTGTTCCCGAAGCCTCCCGGGTAATTCTGGGCGTGTTAAGCCATACATCGGAGCCCATTTTTAATTTTTTGGATAGTTCCATTTCATAGCCCGTCAAAATTGCCATATTAGACCTGTATTTGGTAAAATGCACCAAATGATTAAATAGGTCGATGGCATAAGAATCAAGCGGATAGGGCTTACCGGCCCAGATTACCTGTACGGGGCGTTCCTGAGAGGCCATGATCTTCTCAAGCCGATCCAGGTCTTTCAACAATAGATCCGCTCTTTTATATTCTGCAAATCTTCTGGCCCACACAATAGTTAGTACATCAGGATCAAATAATTTACCCGTCTGATCGAGCACTATATCAAACAGTTCTTTCTTAAGCTCCTTTTTGCGCTTCAAATAGGCCGCAGCCTTTTTGCCTTTCCAGGCTTTTTCTATCTGGGGGTCCTGCCAGAATTTTTGATTCTGGGCATTTGTAATAGGAATGATCTCGCTGATCCCGCTATAGTCCTTCCACATGTCCCGGGCAACTTTTGCATGAAGCTTAGACACGGCATTAGATTTTCTGGCCATCCGCAGTGCGGCCACAGTATAGCTGATTGTACCGCCATTTACGGTTTCTTTCTCCAACTCCTCATCACTTAGTCTTCTCCCAAAGAAGCCGCAGTCATTCAGGTGCTGTCCATCGCGCTCTGCATTACCAGCCTTCTCCGGTGTGTGAGTGGTAAATACCATTTGCTTTTTAGTCACCCCCTGATCCCTCAGATAATAAAATGCAGGGAGGGCATGACCCTCATTCAGGTGATACACATCGGCACCGCCCAGAGCCTCAACGATCTTGGCTCCGCCAATTCCCAATACAATATTTTGTGCTACCCGGGTCAACTGGTTGTTGTCATAAAGGTGATTGGTAATGGATCGGCTTAAGTTGTCGTTTCCGTCCACATCCGTGGTGAGTAAGTAGAGCGGCACTGAACCAAAAATCTCTGGTTTCAGTACAAAGGCCCGGACTTTAACACCAGGGTTATCAAATATTTTTACCTCTACCTCCAGCCCTGAGTCTTCCAGAAAGGTGTAGATCTTTTCTATGAAATTAGCCTGAAGAGTTTGGTCTTTATTCCTGCCCTGATCGTAATATCCGTATTTCCACAACATCCCAACCCCAATCATATTCTGTTTGGCCTCATAGGCCGACAACATATGTGAGCCGGCAAGAAATCCGAGTCCGCCTGAGTAGATTTTAAGGGCCTGATGCACGGCAAATTCCATGCTAAAATAAGCCACCTTCTTTTTGAATTCGGCAGCCGGTTTATAAGGATGGTACCAGGTACTGTATTTGCTTTCCATAGTCTGATTAATATTTAGAGGCGCTAAATATAAAAAGATAGAAGGTAAAGCAGTAGGTTGCCCTGGTAAAATTGAAGTATTCTCTTAAAAAGTGAACTCAGTCCAATAAAGTATTAATTCATCGGCCTGAGTATTCCGAATCAGACAATCAACCTTGGGTTAATTGAGGATCTCGTTGTAGCGGCTCTCATTGGCAAGTAGTTCCGTTGCGCTGAGAATGGCTTCATCAGTTCTCAAATAATATTCATAAAGACCTTCCCGGTAAAAATATCTTTTGACGATCTCGTCTTCCAGGTTCTTTTGAATTGAATTCCTGAATAAATCGAGCGATGCTTCCTTACTGCGGTCAATCTCACTGATCAGGGTCTGATACTGTTGCTTTACATTCTCGTCAAAGAGGTACTTGTCACTTCCTGACATAGACTCTTTAAGCGCCTGTTCTGTTTCGGTGACAAAACTAAAATTGCTCTCGCGGAGAAAGGATTTAAAGCCGTTGAAATCCTGATCGCTGAATTCAAAAGCACCCACATCTCCCAGCTGATTTGAATAATAGTATTTGGTGGCGAAGTCAAAAATGGAATTATTGGTCTGCAGGGCATTGACCAGTGAATTGGATTTTAAGGCCTCTATTTCAATATCGGGCATGACGCCTCCGCCATCCCACACCTTGCGGCCATTCCTTGTCTTAAATTCTTTGAACTCTGTATTTCGGAGGGCGTTCCCTAATTCATCGCGATTCCTGTAGTCCAGAGCCTGTATACATCGTCCGGAACTGGTGTAATATCTCGATATGGTCACCTTCAGCTGCGTACCATAAGTAAGCCTTAACGGCCTTTGAACCAGTCCCTTGCCAAAACTCCGTGCTCCAATGATAACAGCGCGGTCCAGGTCTTGCAGGCTTCCGGAAACAATTTCACTGGCTGAGGCGCTGCTTCCGTTGATCAGGACTGCAAGTGGGATTTTGTCGTCTACCGCCTGATTCTTGGTGTGGTATTCTCTGTTGAATTTTTTCACCTTTGATTTAGTGGTCACAACCAGCTCTCCCTTGGGAACAAAAAGATTGGTAACGTTGATCGCTTCTGAAAGCAAACCACCGGGATTGCCTCTGAGGTCCAGAATAATGCGGCTGGCCCCCTGTGCTTTTAGATCCTGCATGGCATCCTTGGTCTGCTGAGATGCCTTGGCATTGAATTTATTCAGGACAACGTAGCCCGTGTTCTCATCAACCATGGCGTAAAATGGAACGGCATCCACCTCGATGGCTTCCCGCTCAATGGTCGTCCTTTGGGTCTGGCCCTGACGAACGTATACCACATCAACACTGGTGCTTTTGGCACCTTTCAATAATTCAGTGGCATCGTCCTTAAAATCAGTGATGAGAATATCCCCGATCTGAATGATCTCATCTCCTGCTTTCAGTCCGGCCTTGTCTGCAGGATATCCCTTGTAGGGCTCAATGATGAGCAACTTATTGTTATAAGAACGCACCAGGGCTCCAATTCCGGAATACTCACCCGAATTGTTAATCTTATAGGCTTCTACATCCTGTTCATTCAAAAATTTAGTATAAGGGTCCAGGTCATCCAGCATATTCTTAATGGCCGTGTCCATTAATTCAGCCGGATTGGTTTCATCCACATAATTCATATTCAGCTCCTTGAACAGCGTGGTGAATATTTCTATTTGCTTGGCAATTTCAAAAAAGTCGTTTTTAAAACTACTGCCAGCTACAAGGATGACAACGGCGATTACTGGAATGATAAGTCTTTGTCGGATCATCTTTTTCATGGGACCTCTTTTTCTAGTTTCCGGAATATTTTCTTGAGAGATGCCTCTACATCACTATATACAGGCATTTCCCGACCAAGGTATAAAATAAGAAACGCAAAGTTTCCCTCTATGTTGTTAAAAATTAGGTGTTTGTTGAGTCGGTAAGCCTCCCGCAGCAGTCTTTTTATCCGGTTCCGTTGCACGGCTCCCCTGAAGTTCTTTTTCGGAACACTCACTGCGGTTTTGAATTTCTCATCCTGTCCGGCAACAGGCAGGTAGTATAGTTTAAGCGGGAAACTGGAGATGCTCTTCCCTTCTTCAAAAAGCTGCCCTATGAGCTTTCTGGATTTCAGCTTTTCCTTTTTACCGAATTTGAACGACATCTGCGACAAAGGTATGCAATATTGGGGGCTGAAACCTCTATGACATTTATCATATTTATAGCTGGAATAGGATTTTATCTTGCATTCGTTTATATTTCCAACGCTTTCATCTCAAGACCATTACTATGGGAGAATTTAATGTTAAGAAACTTACAGAAAACGGTAACAGGACTGAGTATATCTCCCAACTACTTACAGACATCGAGGCACTGGAATACATGCTTGAAAATGACATGTTTGAAAAGTTGCCGATTCACATAGGTGCAGAACAGGAATTTTGCCTGGCCAATGAATCCTGGGAACCCTCTAACAAGGCCATGGAGATCTTAAAGGCCATTGACGACCCTCATTTTACTTCAGAATTAACGCTCTATAATCTGGAAGTAAACCTGGATCCGGAAGTTCTGGAAGGAGATTGTTTTTCTGAAATGCATAAAAAGCTTGACGGATTTATGGATAAAGCAGCGCAAGCCGCTGCAGCCCATGACAACAAGATCGTTCTAACCGGAATACTACCCACGGTCAATGAGCAATATATGGGATTAGACTATATGACTCCCATCAAGCGCTATAAAGTATTGAACGACGTCATTAAAGATATTCGGAAAGACGATATAGAGCTGCATATCAAAGGAGTGGATGAAGTAAATCTGCACCACAATAATATCCTTTATGAGGGCTGCAACACTAGTTTTCAATCGCATCTGCAGATCGATCCTGAAGATTTTGCCGACACCTATAATTGGGCCCAGGCCATTGCCGGCCCCATACTCTCTGTATGCACCAATTCGCCGCTTTTACTGGGACAAGAGTTATGGGAGGAAACCCGGATCGCCCTGTTTACTCAGAGTGTAGATACCAGGGCCAGCACTTTTATCCTCAATGAGAAGGAGTCCAGAGTTAGCTTTGGCCGCGACTGGGTTAAAGGCTCTGCCGCCGATTTCTACAAGGATGCTGTCATACAGTTCAGAAGCCTGCTCACTTCAGACTTTGAATCAGACAGCATGAGTGAACTGAAAAACGGGAAAATCCCCAAATTAAGGGCCTTATCACTTCACAATGGCACCATCTATAAATGGAACCGTCTTTGTTACGGCCTTACAGAGGGCAAACCTCATTTGAGAATTGAAAATCGCTATATGCCATCCGGACCTACTACGGACGATGAAATTGCCAATATGATGCTCTGGGTAGGAATCATGCGAGGCAGGCCCAAGGCCTTTGAC
>JBPEXP010000439.1:0-4621 GCA_052031475.1 Flavobacteriaceae bacterium
TTATATTTCCCGGCAACCGGCCAGTGAATAAGATAAAGGTCCAGATAGTCCATACCCAGTCTCGCAAGACTGGCATCAAATGCTCTTAGGGTACTGTCATAACCCTGGTCTGAATTCCATACCTTGCTCACCACAAAAATGTCCTCTCTGTTGGCAACGGATTCAGCGACCCCCTGGCCCACACCCTCTTCATTTTTATACACCGAAGCCGTATCTATGTGGCGATAGCCAGCCTCAACAGCCCATTTAATGGCATTAATAACTTCCTGACCGTCTTCAGACAAATACACGCCCAGGCCAAAATAGGGCATCTCAACCCCGTTGTGTAGCTCAAAACTACCCTTGATATCCGTGATCTTACTCATCGTCTTATTGCTTATAATCTGTAAATCCACTCCTCAGGATTGAGGCGGGTGGCATCCCTGTAAAGATAGAATTTTAGCTGGGTTAAACCATTAAACCGATTGGTATATATTTCTCCCAGCTCTTCTTTTGCCAGCACTTTATCCCCTTTTTTAACATACAGATCAGACAGGTTATAATAGGTGCTTATATAGTTTCCGTGCTTAATCTGCACCCCCTTATTTCCTCCAGGTACTGCGAGGATGGCAATAACCTCGCCGTCAAAGACTGCCCTGGCCTTGGCACCTTCATCCGTTGCAATGATCACACCGTTGCTCCGGTGTTTGATCCCGGGATAGAGGGCGTCACTGTAAACTCCGTAACCCTGTCTTTTTATGCCTCGCTCAACGGGCCATATTAGTTTTCCCTTGTTGTCCGAAAAGTTCTTGGCTGCTATGCTGGCCTCCGGCGTCATAACAAAACTGCTGCTGGAACGGCGGCCAGCCTCGCGATTGGATGCTGCGATGGCCGTTCTGATAAGATTTTCGATCTCGCGGTCAATCCTTTTGGCCTCTTCTGTTTTTTTACGGATCTCGGCCGCGTACTTACTCTCATTCTGGCGAATGGTCTTGAGCAGTTCTTTTTGAGACTTGATCTCGTTGAGCATCTGGTTCTTGGCCTTGGTATTCTGTGCGATCAGGATCTCCTTCGCCCTTCTTTGTTCTGAAAGGTCCTGGTTAAGTACGGTGAGCTCTGCGGTTTTAGAAGCAATTTGCTCTCCTTGTTTTTTCCTGTATTGGGTATATTGCTTCATGTATTGCAGTCTTTTAAGGGCCTGGAAAAAGGTCTCTGAAGACAACAGGAACATGAGTCGGTTTTGCTGAGACCTGTTTTGATAGGATTTCTGGATCATCCCGGCATATTCTTTCTTGAGAACAACCAGGTCTTCCCTCAGCTTGGTGATATTCCTGATATTGGCATTGATCTGTCTGCTGAGCAGGTTAGACTGCTGATTGGTAACCCGTATGAGCTGCTGCCTCACATTTATTCGCTGATCCAGAACTTCGAGCTGGTCCAGAATGGTGCCCTTTTGCTTCTTTTCGGCAAACAGTAAGCGGTTGATCTCTTTGATCTCCTGCTCCAATCGTTCGCGTTTAGCCTCTAATTTTTTTTGTTCATTGGTCTGGGCCACCGAATGAAAGCTGATCAGACCGATCAGAACAGCTGTCAAAAAAATATGTAGGGGCCGGGTCTTCATTTATTTAAGACAATCTCATCGTAGCCGCGCGGAATCCTGTAAGGGAAATTCAGCTCGCGATCAAACTCCATATTTTTATATGTGATGTCGATCAGGGTCCGGTCCATGGTCTCAATGGCCATGATCCCTATTTCGTTAGGCAGGGCCTTTTTATCCCTCCCCTGATAGTTCTTGTACTGAATATCCAGCAGCCGCTTTTTTTCCGGTTGTGAGAGCTGCTGCCGTGTCAGTTTAAAGTTTTCAGGTTCAACAAAGAATAAGGTTTTCAGGAGTTCTGAGCTCTTTTTTGGCTTTAATTCATAGTGATCCCCGTTGGTTTCGGCCTGAAACTTCAAGTCCCTGAGGTCGTAAAAAGCCTGACCCAGTAAGATATTCTGGATCTTGAAAAAATCGACCTCTATACCCAGCATCTCACTGAAATAGGAATAATCGCCGTCAAAGTATTCGTTTTGTAGTTTGTTGTAGAAGGATACCCTCTCAGGGGTTATAAAAGCCTTGATGACTCCCAGAGGGGCACTGATCCAGATAGCCTCATTTTTCTTCATCCTCAGGCTCACCCCAACACTCTGGGTAGACGCGCCTTCAGAGTAATCAATCTTGATCCTGCCGCTGAGCGTTTTGAAATCCAGTTCGTTTTCATAGTGATTGTCTATGATATTCCTGGCTGTCAGATCCTCAATCTTAGATCGATCGGCCACATTTTTACCTGATTTACAGGAAACCACAGCTAATACAAGGAGGCACAGCAGCCAACTGCGAACCGATACTAATTTCATTTTCAAATGATTATTATGAGCCATTTTTTATTTTGCTAAGATACATATTAGACCGCTGTTCATTGCCCAACAGCTTGTAGGCCCCGGACAGTTCCCGGTAGATGTCGTTTGCCAGCTCCATATCGTCCAACAACAGGTCCAGAGCTGATTCAAGAACACCAATCGCTTGACGGGTATTTCCCTTTTCCGCCAGAGATTTACCCAACATATAGTAGAAATAGGGCTGAAGGGGAAACAGTTCTGCGGCTTCAGAAGCCATTTCCTCCAGGGCATCATAATTCTCCTCTTTTAGGAGATTTTCTAATTGCTCTTTGTAATTCTCAATCGGGTCTTCTTCGGCTTCCTCTTCCGTGCTTAGGGTGCGGTTGGCCGATTGAGACGCCTGGTCCATACTGTCCTTAATGCTCGAACTCAGTTTATCGGCAAAATTACTGCCCTGTAGTTCTTCAAGTACCTGTAAGGCGCTGCGGTAATTGCTGCGCTTGTAATAAATGAGGGCAAGATTTTCTTTGAGGGTCCTGTTGGAATAAGGGATCCTGTCTGCCACTTCTTCCACAGCACGTCCCTGGCCCTGCAAGATATCTACCAGTGTATGGAGGTACCAGTAATTCCCCGGATCCTGGGCCAGAGATTCCAGACTGTATTCCAGTGCCGATATGTATTCTTTCTCCAGGAGGTAAATTTTGGCAAGTTCAAAGTCAACCACCGTATTGTCAGGCTCAAGCCTTTTACACTCTAGAAGCAAGTTGATCGACTTGTCGTAATTCTCGATCCCCTTTTGCTTAAGAGCTTCAAAAAACGCTTCCTGAAACTCGTCTGTGTATTCCTCCAGATAAAGTTCTGCACTTTCCTCTTCCTGGGCCTGTACGGCCAACGCTCCAAGTATGAGCGCTATCATTGTGAGCGATATGCAGGATTTCCACTTCATGATCATTAGCCTCTCCTTACTTATTTCTCCTGTATCTCTAATTTTCGGTTATTTTACCCCTGTACTGCCGAAGCCTCCCTCGCCTCTTTCAGTTTCTGATAATTCAGTTGCCAACTTCCATTCGGCTCTTTCATGCCGGCTGATGACCAGCTGGGCTATCCGCTCCCCATCTTTTACGGTATACGTCTCGTTAGAGAGATTTACAAGAATCACGCCAACTTCACCCCGGTAATCCGCATCTATGGTGCCCGGCGCATTGAGAACCGTAATGCCTTTTTTAAGGCTCAAACCGCTCCTCGGCCTCACCTGAGCCTCAATTCCAAGGGGTAATTCCAGGAATAGGCCGGTGGTGATCAGGGCACGCTCTAAAGGTTGTAACGTAACTGCCTCATTTATATTGGCCCTGAGATCCATTCCGGCCGAAGCCATGGTCTCATAGGCCGGAAGTTCATGTCTGGATTTATTGATGATTTTTACCTTCATAGCGTTTACGGTAGTTTATTTTCTCTTAAAACTCAGGACAATCCTCTGCAAAATCTCCTTCTCCATACGGTATAACAAGATTAAAAATACCAAAAGAAACAATGTGCCAATCAATATGTTGCGGTCAAAAACGTAAAATGAAAGAAAGGATAATAACAGGGATATACCGAAGTAGAATACAATTTTTCGAAGATTATATGGAATTCGATAGTGTTTTCTTCCATAGATATATGACATCAGCATCATAGTAGCATAAGCGGCCAGCGTAGCCAGGGCCGATGCGTAGTAGCCAATTTTAGGAATGAACAGAAAATTGATGACTATGGTTATTAAGGCGCCCATTAGAGAAAAACTGGCTCCATACCTGGTCCTGTCCGTCACTTTATACCAGACGGAAAGATTGTGATAGATCCCCAGACAAAAACTCGCCACCAGAATGATGGGTACCACGGGCAGGGCTTCCCAGTAAGACTGCTCAATGATGTACCTCAAAAAATCTATGAAAACAACGACGGCCAGGAGTATCACACTTCCCAGCACAACGAAATATTCCGTAATCAAGGCATATGCTTTTTTAGGGTTTTCAGAGGACGCATGGCTAAAAAAGAAAGGTTCGATCCCCAATCTGAAGGCCGTAGCAAAAAATGTCATAAAAAGTGCCAGTTTGTAGCAGGCCGAATATTTCCCCAGTTCACTCTTGGCAATATTCTCAGGCAAAAGCTCCGCAAGCAACACCCGGTCAAAGACTTCATTGATGGTATAGGCAATGCCGGCAATCATCACGGGAAGGCCATATTTGAGCATTTTTCGCCATATCCGGTAATCAAACTGCCA
>JBPEXP010000044.1:0-10546 GCA_052031475.1 Flavobacteriaceae bacterium
CCAAAACAAGTTGTTCACAAAATACAGCAGATCCAATGACTTAGATGGTTCTAAGAGAGAATGGGTCAACATATTCCTGTCGCCCAATTTACCGTACTCTCCTTTGAGTTTTGGAATAACAATACTACCGTAGTAATTATCAGGGATCCATCCTTCTTTAAACTCACCCGCTATAGCACTATATACATAAAGCCAGGGTGCATATTTCTTGTCTCCCAGTACATCTTTGGAGTACTCCAATGACAACTGCAGTGATCGAGGTTCTGTTTTTCCTCTTTCGCCTTCAATGCTGCGAAGAAGATTCATCGCTTCTTTCCTGTGATTCTGGTGATAATAGCTGCTGGTTATGCTCTCAAGAACATTTTTCGCACTTTCTTTAATTTTTTCCACAAGAATGAATTAAAATGAAAGGAGAAGTATTGTTAAATAAGCACTCATTTTGATTAGCCGGCTTTCCTAAAGATGGCACTCACTCATCAGAAAGAAAGTAATAGGCCAAAAGTAAAGAGGGGACACTCCCTATACCCCTTTTCACAAACTATATCTAATAACGGCTATCATAGTTACATTATTGGATTGATTCTAAGGATTTTGAGGAAATGATCATGGTCTTTTGAGAGGAGCGAATTAAAGTATTCTGTCGATTTCACCTTTAATTACCACTTATTGAGTACTAATCAATAATCCCTCTTTCGTTAAAACTTCGGAGGGCAGGCAATAATGAATAATGAATAATCAAACGAACTGCTGCCGCTCTACCATAAATGTATTGATGACCTTGTGGAAAGGTTCCCGGACATCCACATCTACATATTTGATGCGGTATTTGGCGCAGTTGAGTTTCAAATTTTCGGTGAATTGTGAAATGGCTTCCACATAAGCGCTGCGCACCTGTTCTGCATAGAGGTCTATACGCTGGCCTGTCTCTACATCAACATATCGCTTGGGACTGTCCTCAAAGTTGAAAAAGTACTCGGTCTCTTTGTCAAGCAAATGGAATAATACCACTTCGTGCTTGTTGTATTTCAGGTGACGCAGGGCATCAAAGAGCTGGTCCTCATCTCTTGCCGTCTGGAACATGTCTGTAAAGAAAAAGACCAGGCTTCTGCGCTTGATCTTCTCGGCAATCTGATGCAGGTAGGTATAGATGCGCGTATCCTGACCAGTCTGTTGTTCCGTAGCAATCTCGCTGAGCTTGGCCAGCAGCATGTGATAATGCCTGTCGCTTCCCTTTTCCGGCGTATAATATTGGTAGGAGTCTGAAAAGACGCTCAGGCCTACTGCATCCCGCTGTTTTTTGAGGAAGTTCATCAAAGCTGCTATGGCCAGCACGGCAAAACCTATCTTATTCAGGTTTTCAAGGGTTGGCTCCTTGATCATCGGATAATACATAGAAGCCGAATTATCCAGGATCATATGGCAGCGAAGATTGGTCTCCTCCTCGTAGCGCTTGGTGTAGAGCTTATCTGTTTTGGCATAGAGCTTCCAGTCTATGTGCTTGGTGCTCTCGCCGGTGTTGTAGATCTTGTGTTCTGCAAACTCGGCCGAAAAGCCGTGGAAAGGGCTTTTGTGGATACCACTGATAAAGCCTTCTACGATCTGGTTGGCAAGAAGTTCCAGATTCTGGAATAAGGGGGCTTTGTGTAGTTCCTTGTTCAGGTCCATAAGACCAAGATAAAATAAAAAAGGCTTGGCAATTGCCAAACCTTTTCTATTTTCTTTTTCAATAGTATTACAGAACAGCTTCTATCGCGTCTGTATAAGTTTTTTTAGGAGAAACTCCTACCTGTCTGTTCACTATCTCCCCGTCTTTAAAGACGAGAACGGTAGGGATATTCCTCACCCCGTATTTTGCAGCATACTCCTGGTTAGCATCCACATCCACCTTTCCAACAACGGCTTTGCCTTCGTATTCCTGGCTCACTTCATCAATGATGGGACCAACCATTCTACATGGCCCGCACCACGCAGCCCAAAAGTCTACCACTACAGGTTTATCGCTTTTCAGTACTATTTCGTCAAAAGTAGCATCTGTTATTTCTAAGGCCATAATATTCTTGTTTTATTATTACGCAAATTTAGTCAATAATTACCCCTTTTCATTACATGGTTTAGATTCGATTTGCCTATGGAGGCATTGGGAAAGCTTATTAATTATTTATTACTGATTATTGATTATTAAACTATTGCGGGTATAATTTCTAGGGGATATTAATAATCAATAATTAATAATAAATAATTTTCAATTCAGTGAATACCTCACCTCTTCCTTATCCAGATCATGCAACAATTCACTGGTGATCTGAACCTTTTGTTTACGGCTCATCAAATTCACCTTGATCTCATCCTCCAATTCGTAAACCACAAAATTAAGCGGGTGTTTTCCCTTATGGGATCTGAGCATGTCTTTGAGGGCTTTGATACGATCGTTCTGGATCTGGTCTAGCTGCAGCTGGATAGTAAGCTTTTTAGCGAAGTGTTCCATGACATCCTGCAGTTGCATAAAACTGTTGTATTGGATACGGGGATCACCCTTTTTACCGGTCTCCCGGTTTACCCAGCCTTCCCGGACAAAAGCCTTGATAAAGACAAAAGAGTTGATCATCAGGAAATGCCTGAATTTAAGATAATCTTCCCCAAATATCCGTAGTTCTATAGCATCACTGTAGTCTTCAATGGTGAATGCAGCCCAGCCTTTGCCATTGCGCGAGACCTTGTGCTGCACATCGGTGATCACACCGGCTACGGATAGTTCATAATTAACATGGGCTTCCAGATTGTGGAAATGACTCAAATCTGCATTGCAGAATGCCTGTATTTCCTTCTTGAAGTCATCAAGCGGATGACCGGAAATATAGATACCGATTACCTCTTTTTCCTTTCTGAGAGTTTCCATGGTTCCCCAGGATTCACAAGGAGGCACCACAGGTTCGGGGATCTGTACTTCACTGCTGTCGCCAAAAAGGCTGACCTGCGAGGAATTTTCACTTTCCTGGTGCCTGGCACCGTAACGGATAACTTTTTCCAGGAACGTCTGCCCGTCTCCTTCCCTGTGGAAATACTGGGCCCGGTGTGTATCTTTAAAGGAATCAAAGCCTCCTGCCAGCGCCAGATTCTCAAATGCCTTTTTATTGGCAGCACGCAGGTCGATGCGCTTGGCCAGGTCAAAAATAGATTTATATGGGCCGTCCTTTTTGCGATTTTCTACGATGGTTTGCACCGCCGAACGCCCTACGCCTTTTATGGCACCCATTCCAAAACGGATGGCATCGTCCTTGTTCACTGCAAACTTGTAGTAAGATTCATTAACATCAGGCCCCAGCACTTCAAGCCCCATGCGTTTGCACTCTTCCATAAAGAAGGTGACCTGCTTGATATCGTTCATATTGTTTGACAGCACCGCAGCCATGTATTCTGAAGGGTAATGGGCCTTCAGATAAGCTGTTTGATAGGCAATGAGCGCGTAGCAAGTAGAATGACTCTTGTTAAATGCATAGGAAGCGAAGGCCTCCCAGTCTTTCCAGATCTTTTCCAGTACTTCCCTTGGATGACCGTTTTTCTCACCCCCATCTAAAAACTGTGGCTTCAACTTTTGCAGCAGGGCAAAGATCTTCTTACCCATGGCCTTTCTTAGCACATCTGCATCACCCTTGGAAAAGCTAGCCAGTTTTTGAGACAGCAACATCACTTGTTCCTGGTAGACCGTTACCCCATAGGTGTCTTTAAGATATTCCTCCATTTCTGGGAGGTCATAGCTGATCTCCTCTTTACCGTGCTTGCGTGCGATAAAGCTTGGGATGTACTCCATGGGCCCGGGACGGTATAGGGCATTCATGGCAATGAGGTCATCAAAGACCGTGGGTTTAAGTTCCTTCAGGTGTTTTTGCATACCCACAGACTCATACTGGAAGATCCCAACTGTTTCACCACGCTGGAATAATTCATAGGTCTTCTGATCGTCCAGCGGGAATTCATCCGGATTGAGCTCGATGCCCTGCCTGGCCTTGACTATTTTACAGGTATCCTTGATCAGCGTAAGCGTCTTCAGTCCGAGGAAGTCCATTTTAAGCAGTCCGGCATTCTCCACCACGGCATTGTCAAACTGGGTGACATAGAGGTCCGAGTCCTTGGCTGTGGCAATGGGCACAAAATTGGTAATGTCGTCCGGGGTAATGATCACTCCACAGGCATGGATACCCGTGTTCCGGAGGGATCCTTCTAAAACCCGCGCCATCTTCACAGTCTGGGCCTCCAGGTCTTCTCCTTCTGAAATATTCAGCAGCTCATTGATCTTGTTCAGGTCTTCAGCCCTGTACTGGTTTTTGAGATCGCTTTCAGAGAGGCCGAATATCTTAGCCAGCTTAGACATATTGGGAATCAGCTTGGCAATCCGGTCTGCGTCGTTCAACGGCAGATCCAGCACCCTGGCTGTGTCTCTGATGGCCGATTTGGCCGCCATGGTGCCATAGGTAATGATCTGGGCTACCTGGTTAGAACCGTATTTATCAATTACGTAGTCCATGACCTTGCTACGACCCTCGTCGTCAAAATCGATATCGATGTCGGGCATCGATACCCGGTCCGGGTTCAGGAAACGCTCAAAAAGCAGGTCGTATTTCAGCGGGTCGATATTGGTGATTCCCAGGCAGTAGGCCACTACAGAACCAGCAGCCGAACCTCTGCCAGGGCCTACGGAAACCCCCATATTGCGGGCCTCCCTGATAAAATCCTCTACGATGAGGAAATAACCTGGATAACCGGAATTTTCGATGGTCTGGAGTTCAAAATCGATCCTTTCCCTGATCTCAGGAGTGATCTCATCATATCTGGCCCTGGCCCCTTCGTAAGTAATGTGCTTTAAATAGGCATTTTCTCCTCTCTTTCCACCGTCCTGATCGTCTTCTTCAACCTTAAAATTGTCCGGAATCTCAAATTTGGGCAGCAATACATCACGTTCCAGGTCAAAGACCTCGATCTTATCAAGAACTTCCTGAATATTCAGGATAGATTCGGGTAGATCTTTAAAGAGATGCTTCATCTCCTCGGCCGATTTGAAGTAATACTCCTGGTTAGGAAGCCCAAACCTGTAACCACGCCCTTTACCGATAGGGGTGTTTTGTTTTTCGCCGTCCTTCACGCAGAGCAAAATGTCATGGGCCTCGGCGTCTTCCTTATTGCAGTAATAGGTATTATTGGTAGCCACCAGTTTTACCTGGTGTTTTTGGGCCAGTGAGATCAGAACCTTGTTGGCCCTCTCCTCATCCTCCTGCTGGTGGCGCATGATCTCTACATAAAGGTCATCGCCAAAGACCTCCTTCCACCATAAGAGGGCTTCTTCGGCCTGTTTTTCTCCCGAATTCAGGACCTTGGCCGGCACCTCCCCGTAGAGATTACCCGTTAGGGCAATGATGTCCTGGGAATATTGTTTTATGATGGACTTGTCGATTCTGGGAACGTAGTAAAATCCGTCCGTATAAGCTATGGAAGACATTTTGGATAGATTCCGGTAGCCATTCTTATTCTTGGCCAGCAAGACGATCTGATAGCCGTAGTCTTTCAGGTTCTTGTTCTTATGGTCCTCACAGACAAAGAATTCGCAACCTACGATCGGTTTGATCTTCTTCAGATTCTGCTCGTCCTTAGACTTGGAGGGTTTGGCGGCGCGGGCATCCACCTTTTTATTATGTGCCTTTACCTCGGAAACAAAGCGAAAGGCGCCCATCATATTAGCGTGGTCTGTCAGGGCTACCGCAGGCATCTTAAGCTCTGCGGCCTTCGCGACCAGTTGTCTGATCTTAATGGTAGATTGCAGCACGGAGAACTGAGAATGATTATGTAGATGGGCAAATGGGGCATCCTCAAGCGTCTTGATATTTTCGCGTAATTCTTCCCTGGAGATTCCATCCCCTGAAATTTCGCTCTGATCTTCCAAGGCCCTGGAGGCTTCCTTCAGATTGATGTGTACCAGTCCTGCAGGCTTTATTGCTGCTGGATTAGCCTCAGAAAATTTGCTGAAATAATCCTGTTGGACCATCAACTCTTTGGCGGTAAACTCCTCTTTTCTCACCAGCTCCAGGAAACATCGGGTGGTGGCTTCCACATCTGCCGTGGCATTATGTGCTTCCTCAAAAGATTGGTCAAAAAGGAATTGATGAAGTTCAGAAAGTGTGGGGAGTTTGAATTTTCCACCACGGCCACCGGGGATCTGGCAGAGTTCCGCCGTATGCTCGGTACAGGTATCCAGTACAGGAAGGGAGCTCAGTTTGGATTCTATACCCGCCCTGTAGAACTCGGCCCCCATTATATTTATGTCAAAACCCACATTATGGCCAACAATAAACCGGCTTTTCTCCAGGGCTTCTTCGAAAGAGTTCAGCACTTCTTCAACCGGGCTACCTTCTTCTTTGGCCAATCGTGTAGAAATGCCGTGGATCTGTTCCGCATCATAGGGGATTTCATAATTGTCCGGGATCACAAGGAAGTCCTTATGGTCTACAAGCACGCCCAGATCATCGTGCAATTGCCAGGCAATCTGCACGCAGCGGGGCCAATTATCCGTGTCGCTTACAGGGGCGTCCCACCTTTTTGGCAGGCCTGTTGTTTCCGTATCAAATACAAGATACATGGAGGGTGTTTTTTCAATTAAAAAGTATCGATAAAAGTAACTATTAAGTAGCGGACAGGAAAGTGGAGTTTTCAGCATTTATCAACGCTGCGGCATCAACAAAATATTATTTGTCCAGGACTTGGGTTTTTAAGGAATTGACGTATATTTGCATCCGCTTTTAGGGCAGGCCCGGTCTTCGAAATAGAAGCTTGGGTCAGAAACAAATTGAAAGAATTAATAACCAGGGGTCGGGTACCCCGCAAATTAATGTGATATGCCTGTTAAAATCAGACTTCAAAGACACGGTAAAAAAGGTAAACCTTTCTACTGGATCGTTGCCGCCGATTCGCGTGCAAAAAGAGATGGTAAATTTCTTGAAAAACTAGGAACCTACAATCCCAACACCAATCCTGCCACCATTGACATCAATGTAGATGAATCTGTAAAATGGCTGGAAAACGGTGCACAACCCTCAGATACAGCACGAAGGATCCTTTCCTATAAAGGTGTACTGCTTAAAAAACACCTTGTGGGCGGACTCAAAAAAGGAGCCCTGACCGAGGATCAGGTGGAAGCCAAGTTTAAAGCCTGGGTAGAGGAGAAAGAGAAAGCCGTTGCTAAAAAAGCAGAGGGACTTGAAAAAGCAAAGGCCGATGCTAAGGCCAAAGCGCTTGCAGCTGAGAAGGAAGCTAATGAAAGGCGCATGATGGCTGCGGCTGCCGAGGAAACCCCGGAAGAAGAAACAGCTGAGGTAGCTGAGGCTACTGAAGAAACGGCTGCTGAGGCTGCCACAGAAACCGCTGAAGCTCCTGCAGAAGAAACTGCTGCAGAAGAGACTGAAGCTGCAGAGGAAGCTCCTGCTGAAGAGCCTGAGGCCAAAGAAGCAGCAGCAGAAGAACCCGCCGCCGAAGAAACTCCTGCCGAGGAACCAGCTGAAGAGCCCAAAGTTGAGGCTAAGGCTGAAGAGGCTTCGGAAGACAGCGAAGAAGCTGCTAAGGAAGAGGAATAAATATTTTGGATGCGAAAAGAAGATTGCTTCTTTTTAGGTAAGATCGTTTCCAAACACAGTTATAAGGGAGAAGTTCTTGTTAAGCTAGACACAGACGAACCCGAAATCTACGAGAATATGGAATCAGTATTCGTTGCCCTGGGCAACCATCTGGTTCCTTTTTTTATTGAGAAAAGCAGGTTGCATAAGTCGAGTTTACTGCGCGTACAATTTGAAGACGTGTTCGACGAAGAAGGGGCCAATAAAATTATGGGCGCTGATCTATATCTCCCCCTGGACCTGCTTCCTGAGCTAAGCGGCAATAAGTTCTATTACCACGAAATTGTGGGCTTTACATTGAAGGATGAGGTTCACGGAACTATCGGGACGGTTACCGGAGTAAATGACCACAGCTCTCAGGCCCTTATCGAGGCCGACCACCAGGGGAAACAGTTGCTTATACCCATTTCTGACGAGATTATCATTGAAGTAGACCGGAAAAACCGCCTAATTGTTGTGCGAACGCCTGAAGGCCTTGTAGATCTTTATTTATCTTAAGCGCTGTAAGGGCCTGGTCAGGCAGGTAGGTCCGCCTCCCCCTTTTATACTGATCTCATCACCTTTATAGGTAACAACCCTGCAACCTTTGGATTTCAGGGCAGTGACGGTATTAGGATGGCCATCTGATATCAGGCAATAGCGCGGAGCCAGAGCCAGCACATTGCATCCCAGAGAGAGGAATTCTTTCTCATCCACTTCCACCAGATCAAACCCTTTCTTCAATAATAAATTCCGAAAGCGCACCGGCATTAAAGGGCTGTAAACAACGGCCAGGTCTTTATCTACAGGAGAGAAAACAGACATCAGATGAAATACATCGGCATGTCCACGGTAATGTGGCAGGGAAACTTCAATAACCGCAATGCCAAAGGGTTTTAGCATGGCTTTTAATTGATCAATCCCTGCTTCATTGGTCCTATAGCTATGACCTACGGCAAGTGTTTTCTCATCTAACCAGGCCACATCGCCACCTTCCAATGTGCCCGGGGGTTCAATCCGCCCCAGTATCTCTATCCCGGAAGCCTCATAAAACTTCAAATGAACATCTGGTTCACCATCTCTTTGTGCTTTTCCCATAGAACAGACAATCATTCCGTGATCTGTGGCTATCGAAGAATCCCTGCAATAAATCGCATCCAGGCTCAAGCTGGAGTTGAAAGGAAGAAATTCCAGCTGAATTCCTTCGGATTCCAGCAATTGGCAAAACCTTCGATATTCTTCTTCAGACTTTTTTAACCCGGGGGCTTTCAGAAAATTCAGATCCTTCCATTCTGCCCTTATTTTTTCTTCTGAAATAAAAGCCACAGAGGGAGGGCAAACCAGAACCCTGGTCAGCCGCTGATATTCTGAATTACAGGTATATATTGATCTGGGCATAGACTATTTCTTCTGCTTCATGTAGATATAAAACGGGGTTCCGGCGAGTAATAGAAGGGTGCCCCAGAAGACCGCCTCCTCCCCTGTACCAAAGATCATCCAGATGGTGAATAAAAAGCCAATCCCCCCGATCAAGCGTATCCACTGGGCTGCACCGGCATTTGTTTTATGCCTCAACGATAGCAGTACATAGGCCCCGGCTGAGAACAGGAATGGGATCAAGGTACAGAGGGTGCCCAACAGTATCATAAACCGGAATTGTTCTACCAATCCTTCCGAGTAATTCATTAAAAGGACTACAGAAGTAAGTACACTCCCTATGACCATACCGGCTAACGGGACGCCTTTTTTGTTTTCCCTTTTGAAGACTGCGGGAAATAAGCGATCCTTGGCCGTTGCTCTAGCCAACTGCCCCATGATGAGGATCCATCCATTTAGGGCGCCAAAAGCTGCGATAGCGGCCCCGGCAGCCACCAGTTTTTCGCCTACGGTTCCTGCCAGCAGTCCCATGGCATCTGCAAAAGGCGCGGGAGAGTTTGCGAGTAGATCCTGGGGTATCATCCCCATAACAACTACGGTGCTAAGAATGTAAACCAGTGTCGTGATGACGGTTCCTAACTGGGTAGCGCGCGGAATCGTTTTCTCCGGATCTTCAATATCCGCTGCAGGAATAGTGGCAGACTCTATCCCCAAAAAGGCGTAAAAGGTCATAGCTGCCGTAATAGCCACTGCCTTTGAAGCTGAAAACTCGCTGGCGTTAAAGGGGATAAAATTGTCCATATCAAAAAAGAAAAATCCGCCCAGAATAATTAAAATAAGTGGTGAAAGTTTGAGAATTGTAGTAACCAGCTGCATTTTTCCGGAAGACTGAACTCCCCTGGAATTCACCCAGGTAAGACCCCATATGCTAAGCAGTCCCACTGATACCGCAGCGATTGAATTTACCGCGAGCACCGGGAAAAAGACTGTTAATGCCCCAACAAAAGCTATGGCGATCGCCGCATTGCTTACCCAAACAGAAATCCAGTATCCCCAGGCAACCAGAAAACCGAGAAAATCACCAAAACCTTCTCGTGAAAAGGCATAGGGACCCCCGGAAGACTCCTTTACCATTTTGCTGAGTTTACCGAATATGTAGGCGAATACAAGGGCACCCAGAGAGGAGAATAACCAGCCCAGAATACTGATTCCGCCGTAAGCTGCCAGGGCAGCCGGCATCAGGAATACACCTGCACCGATCATGTTGCCGACCACCAAGGAAGTACTCATCCATAGTCCGAGTTTCTTTTTACCAGAGGTTGGCCCCATATAGGTGTTTGTGAAAAGAATTCTATAATTTTAAATGTACAAATTAATCTGCTGGTGGCTGAAAAATTCTATATTGACGATGACATACGGAAGGCCAAAACATTACCGGCCAGTTTTTATCGGGATCCCGAAGTCTTCGCACAAATCAAAGACAAAATTTTCTACAGATCCTGGCAGTGGATAGGCCATGAGGGCCTTTTAAGTCC
>JBPEXP010000440.1:0-1958 GCA_052031475.1 Flavobacteriaceae bacterium
AACGCAATGTATACTTCATCCACGTGGCCTACATCTTTTCTTATGGCGTCTATGGGTTCTTGATATATTACCAGGTGTTTTCCGGATTTCTCTTCCACCTTCAGCTGATCAGTATGTCTGCCATGGTTTTATACGTAGGTTATTCGGCTAACGTGCAGCCTCATGTATTTAGTGGCCTGTATTCGGTAGATAACCAGCTGTTCTTTAAATACAAAAAATCCGGACTTACAGACAGCCTTTCTGAAGAGCTTAAAAAAGACCTTTTGAGATTATTTCATGAAGAAAAGATCTACAAGGACAACCATCTCAATCTGGACGTGCTGGCTACCCGGCTTCAGACTACCCGGCACAATGCCTCACAGGTGATCAATGAGCACTTTAAGCTCAGTTTCAATGAATTGATCAATAAGTATCGCATTGAAGAAGCGATCCATATCATCGACCAGGATGTAAACCGGAACCTGAATATTATTGATATTGCCTACGACGTAGGATTTAATAACCGGGCCACATTCAATAAGGCATTTAAAAAAAATACACAGCTCACGCCCAAGGAGTATCAGCTTTACAGGCACAAATTAAAAGTTTAACGATCAGGACTTCCTTTTATAAAGTCCGTCAAATACAACTTTCTCAACTTCATCATTAACCAAAATTTCCCAAAGCTGACGCACGGTGCCGTCTGCATTAGCTGTCCACGTAATTCTGTTCACATAGCTTCCTTTTTGCTCCCTGGGGATCGCCTCAGAAAGGAGGATCATCTGATCTCCCACCCGATTGCCATATAAATGAAGATAGGATCCGCTGTTGTCGATCCACAATTGCTCCCAGCGACCTTTACTTTGGTTGTAAAAATTGGAACTGGTGCCTGTGAAGCCAGTATTGCTGCTTACCCAGTTCTCCCTCAAAACACAACCCTGCTGCTCCTTTATGATGGTATTAGTACCCACTAATTGGCCATCTGGCTGAAATACTTCCCATTCTCCGATCCAGAAATCAAAGGCTTCGTGTGTGGATGTGCAACAACCGCAGTCTGCCTGCTGGGCAGAAAGGCCAATAGTGAATAACAGCAAGGAAATAAGCGTAAGGAATCTCATAAATAAAGATTTTTTTGATCTCCTTAAATATAAGGATTTGGACAAAAGACCCGTGTTGAATGAGATTTGCAGTCTGATGTTAAAATCCTGCCAATTTTTAAAGTTTAGCTCTCTAAAACGTTAAAAAATAGACAAATCACCTGATTTTTAGTTGAATAGGGCATTAGGTGAACATCCAGAACCTCGATTCGTCCGTATATTTGTTAGAACAAAATGATGACTATGGAAAATCAGTATTGCAGAGTTGGTTCAGTTACCCCAATTACCAGTGGAAACCACGCGATCGCAGTTTTAGAATTCAGATATCAAAGCTTTCTGCAAAAAGCATCCGAGTTTAATGGATCGGACCGTAGATTGTTAGAATTCTTTGAAAATAAAGCCCGGCAGATCAAGAGGGTACTCGAAACAATCGTCCAGTAATTACCTTATTCGAATGGCTTCAATTTCCTCAGACATTTGTCTCTGGAGATTTTTAGCCGCTTCACCTGCTGCGCGGGCAAAATCTTCTTGTCCTGATGCGTATATAATGCCGCGGGATGAGTTTACAAGTAATCCCAGCTGTTGATTTAATCCGTACTTACAAACTTCTTTCAAACTTCCCCCCTGAGCGCCCACACCAGGAACTAACAAGAAATGATCCGGAATTATTTTACGGATCTCGGCCAGATATTCTGCCTTGGTCGCTCCTACTACAAACATCAGATTTTCCGAATTTTTATAAGTGACGGCAGTTTTAAGGACTTGCCGATATAATTGCGGCCCGGAAGGATGCGTTTGAAAATCCTTAGCTCCCGTGTTAGAGGTAAGCGCTAATAAGATCGTATGCTTATTGCTGAATTCCAAAAATGGCTCCACCGAATC